>DAOVGR010000064.1 GCA_030672305.1 Thermoplasmatales archaeon
CATTAACACTAAACACCAACGGAGCCTTCCAATACACACCCAACACAAACTACTACGGAACAGACACATTCACATACCAAGCCTACGACAGCACCGAATACTCAAACACAGCAACAGTAACAATCACAATAACACCCGTAAATGACCCACCAATAGCCAATAATGATGATTACTCCACAAACGAAGATACTTCTCTCAATGTCGCAGCACCAGGAGTACTAACCAATGACACAGACATAGAAAACGACCCACTAACAGCAACACTAATAAGCGATGTATCAAACGGAGCATTAACACTAAACACCAACGGAGCATTTGATTATACACCAAATTCAGATTTCTGCGGAACAGACACATTCACATACCAAGCCAACGACGGAACAGACAACTCCAACACAGCAACAGTCACAATAACAATAAACCCCATCAACGACCCACCAGTAGCAAACGACGACTATTACACAACAGATGAAGATACAACACTAATAGTTCCATCTCCAGGAATACTAACAAACGATACAGATGCAGAAAACGATCCTTTAACAGCAACACTAATTAGCGATGTTACCCATGGAATATTAACGTTAAATGGAAATGGTTCTATTATTTATACTCCAGATAATGAATATATAGGTTCTGACAGTTTCACATATAAAGCAAATGACAGTTTAGAAGACTCAAATACTGCAACAGTATTTTTAACAATTACTCCTATAAATGATCCACCTGTAGCTAATGATGATAATTACTCTACAGATGAAGACACCTCACTAAATGTTGCAGCACCAGGAGTTCTTGAAAATGATACAGACCCAGAAAATGATCCGCTAATAGCTATATTAATGAGTGATGTCTCAAATGGTATATTAAACCTAAACATCAATGGAGCGTTTGACTATACACCAAACTCAGATTTTTATGGTACAGACATCTTCACATATCAAGCTTATGATGGTATGGAATATTCAAACACAGCAATTGTAACAATTACTATAAATCCAATAAACGACCCACCTGTAGCAAATGATGATAATTACACAACAGAAGAAGACATAACTCTATCAGTTACAGCACCAGGCATACTAACAAACGATACAGACATAGAAAATGATCCATTAATAGCAATTAAATTAACTGATCCATCTCATGGTACTTTAACTACATTTAATACAGATGGTTCATTTATTTATTCTCCAGATAATGGTTATGTTGGTTTAGATAGTTTCACATATAAAGCAAATGACAGTTTAGAAGACTCAAACATAGCAACAGTACAAATCAATGTTACATATGTAAATGATCCTCCAATAGCAAATGATGATAATTACTCTACAGATGAAGACACCACATTAAATATTGCAGCACCAGGAGTACTTGAAAATGACACAGATCCAGATAACGATCCATTAACAGCAATTCTAATAAGTGATGTCACAAACGGTATATTAAATCTAAATTCAAATGGATCATTTGATTATACACCCAATACCAATTACTATGGTTTAGATATTTTTACATATCAAGCTTATGATGGTTTGGAATACTCAAACACAGCAACAGTAACAATCACTATTGCATCTGTAAATGATCCACCAATAGCAAACGATGATTACTATACTACAGAAGAAGACACTATACTAAATGTACCAGCGCCAGGAACTCTAACAAACGATACAGATGCAGAAAACGACCCACTTACAGCAACACTAATCACCGATGTTACACATGGTATACTAACATTTTACTCAAATGGTTCTTTTATATATAATCCTGATTCTGACTATGTTGGTTCCGATAGCTTCACATACCAAGCTTATGACAGTATTGAATACTCCAATACTGCAACAGTCACATTAACAATAACTCCTACAAATGATCCGCCAGTAGCTTACGATGATTACTACACCACAAACGAAGATACCACACTAACAGTTCCAGCACCAGGAATCCTAACAAACGACACAGACCCAGAAAACGACACACTATCAGCAACATTAATCACCGATGTTATACACGGAACACTAAACCTGAACACCAACGGAGGATTTCAATACACACCAGATCAAAATTACAGCGGAATAGACACATTCACATACCAAGCCTACGATGGCCTCGAATACTCCAACACAGCAACAGTAACAATCACAATAAATCCAATAAACGACCCACCCGTAGCAAACGACGACTACTATACAACAGATGAAGACACAACACTCAACGTACCAGCACCAGGAATACTAACAAACGACACAGACCCAGAAAATGATCCACTAACAGCAGTACTTGTCAATGGTGTATCAGAAGGTACACTTACATTTTATTCAAATGGTTCATTTATATATACACCAAATAGCAATTATGTTGGTTCAGATAGTTTCACATATAGAGCTTACGATGGATCAGTTGTCTCAAATATAGCAACAGTACACCTCACTATTACACCAGTAAACGATCCACCAGTAGCAAACGATGATTACTACTCCACAAACGAAGATACAACACTAAACGTAGCAGCACCAGGAGTTCTATCTAATGACACAGATGTAGAAAATGATCCACTTACAACAATACTAATCACTGATGTTACACATGGAATACTAAACCTGAACACCAACGGAGCATTTCAATACACACCAGATCAAAATTACAACGGAATAGACACCTTCACATACCAAGCCAACGACGGAATAGACAACTCCAACACAGCAACAGTCACAATAACAATAAACCCCATCAACGACCCACCAGTAGCAAACGACGACTACTATACAACAGATGAAGACACAACACTAAACGTACCAGCACCAGGAATACTAACAAACGACACAGACCCAGAAAATGATCCACTAACAGCAACACTAATCAGTGATGTTACCCACGGAGAACTAACATTTAATGCAAATGGCTCATTCATTTATAATCCTGATTCTGAATTTGTTGGATCTGATAGTTTTACATACAGAGCCTACGACGGGGCATTAGTCTCTAATATAGGTACAGTAAATATCACAATCACCCCTGTGAATGATCCACCTGTAGCAAATGATGATTATTACTCCACAAATGAAGATACTACTCTCAACGTTCCTGCACCAGGAATACTACAAAACGACACAGATCCAGAAAACGACCCACTAACAGCAATACTATTCACCGATGCCTCAAATGGAATACTAAACCTAAATTCAAATGGATCGTTCGGCTATATACCTAACAACAACTATCATGGTACTGACTCATTCACATACAGAGCCTACGACGGCCTTGAATACTCCAACACAGCAACAGTAACAATCACAATAATACCAGTAAACGACCCACCAACAGCAAACGACGATTCTGGATTGGTTAATGAAGATTCAGTTGACAATCAATTAGATGTTCTTTTAAATGATTTTGATGTTGATGGTGATGATTTAGATATCATTGATGCTTCTTCACCAGCTCATGGTAATTTAACGTTTAATTTGGATTATATATTTTATACTCCTGATCAAAATTATAATGGACCTGATGAGTTTAATTATACTATTACCGATAATAATGGAGAAACAGATACTGCTATAGTAAATATAACTGTTACACCACAAAATGATCCACCCTACTCACCAAGTAATCCCGTTCCAAGCGATGGGCAAGTTGATGTTGATAATAATGCAAACCTAAGTTGGACTGGGGGTGATCTCGACGGCGATCCTGTAACATATGATGTTTATTTCGGATTAACAAGTCCACCACCACAAGCAGTGAGCAATCAATCTGATACAACGTATATCCCAGTAACAATGAATTTTAGTACAAAATATTATTGGAAAATTGTAGCTTGGGATAATCAAGGGGCTTCAGCATCTGGACCAATATGGAACTTTACAACTGAAGGAGAGTATGATTGGGATTGTATACTTACATTCGAAGAACCAGATGGTGGATATGATACTGTATATTTCGGTGAGAAAATTACTGCATCTGATGATCAAGATAGCTATGATACTCCAAAAGATCCAGCAGGTTCACCGCCTTATATACGAGCATGGTTTGACACAGATTTCACAGATCCATATGACGAGCTGTGGAAAGAATATAAACATTCTCCTGATGATTATAAACTATGGAATTTGACTGTTCAATGGATTCCATCAGACAATTCTTCACCAACAGATATTACAATTTCTTGGAATTCTTCTTATCTTAATGGTAGTGAATATAATAACATATTCTTAAAGAATAATGCATCTGAAGAAACCATAAACATGTTTGTACAGAATAATTATACATTTAATGCATCAGCATTAACTTCATATCAATTCACAATTATTTGTAGCAACACAATGGAAATAACTGGGGTTCAAACCAATTGGAATATCATATCATTACCATTCAACCAATCTATTAGTAAATCAACAATTATTGTTAGACATAATGGAACAGAATACTCTTGGCAAGATGCGGTAAACAACAACATCATTCTTGGATTTATTTACAGCTGGAGTCGAAATGCTCCTCAGCATTATGAACTTATAAATACCCTAAATCCAGGATATGGCTACTGGGTTTACGCTTATCAACCCTGTACCCTCTTAGTAGAAGGTGTCAGCACCAAAAATAATGATGGATATATCACAAACATGCTAACTACTTGGAATATCATTGGTTTACCTAATATCGTATCATTACCTAAAGAAGATCTTTTTGTACGCTATAATGGCGTGTATTATGACTGGAATAATGCAACTACAGGTAACAATCCAACTGGTGGGCCAATTATCCTTGGTTACATTTATAATTGGAGCAGAAGTCTCCCTCAACATTATGAACTCACAGAGATTTTTGATCCAGGTTATGGGTATCAGATGTATGCTTACTATAATTGTTCCTTATTTTATTTTGTTATAGGTCCATTAGGTAGATTGCCTATTGGTCAAAGAAACAATTTACATGAACTGTCTTCATCAAGAGATCAGAGTTTTATAATGGAGAAGAACGAAATTGAACTGGATTGGAATGTTGAATTAAAATTCAATGAACAGGAAGGTTCATATGATAATGCATTTTTTGGTGAAAAAACGGATGCAATGAATGGTCAGGATGGTTATGATATTCCTAAGAATCCTTCAGGAGTATCTCCATATCTACATGTATGGTTTGACACCAGTTGCTCCGAGCCATATAATAAGTTATGGGAAGAGTACAAACCCTATACTAATAATAATGATTGGAATTTGATAGTTCAATGGATTCCATCTGATTCCATTTCACCTACAACTCTAACTATCACCTGGAATAAGAATTCATTTAAGAACAGTAAATATAATTCTGTAGCATTATATAACGAGAATAATAATATAAAGATTATAGACATGTTAGTTAATGAAGAATATACATTTATATGTCCAGCATTAACATTACAAAAATTTAAAATAATATGTTCTATAAATCAACCTCCAATAACTCCAAATAATCCTAAACCATATGATAGTGCAAAAGATGTTGACTCTGAAGTATATTTGAGTTGGTCTGGGGAAGGTCATGATTCAAATAATACCATCACCTACGATGTTTACTTTGGTAAAACAACTCCACCTCCAAATGTAATAAACAAACAATTTGCTAATAACTATGATCCTGGAAAACTAGAATACAATACAGTTTATTATTGGAGGATTATATCTCATGATAATCATGGGATAACAACATCTGGACCTATATGGAGATTCACAACAAAAGATCCTAATAATCGGGAAATAAATACAAGTAAGGTTACTCTAAATTTAAGATATCCAAATCAAAAGTTATTAAGTAGAAGTACGATATTTAATGGGATAAATTAATAAATATGTAAAATAATAAATGGTGAGTATATATGAAAAAAAATAGAATTAGGAAGATATGTGTAGCTGGAATCGCATTGATATTTATTTTTAGTGCTTTTATACCTACAGTTAGTTCACTGAGAATTAACATCAACACTATCAGATTTATTGAAAATCGGTTAAAATCTAATATAAATTTTTTTAATCTGGATGAACCATTAGATGATACATGGAACGTAACATTAGAATTCAATGAACCTGGAAGTGCATACGATAATGCATTTTTCGGTGAAGCAACTGATGCTTCAGATGGCCAGGATAGTTATGATGTTCCAAAAAGCCCACCTGGAATACCTCCATATATTCGTGCTTGGTTTGATACAAATTTCTCGGATCCATATGATGAGCTATGGGAAGAATACAAACATTATCCTGATTTTTATAAGGATTGGAATCTAACAGTTCAATGGGTTCCATCTGACTACATTTCACCAACAACACTTACTATCTCATGGGATAATAACTCCTTTAACGATAGCGAGTATATATCTGTCATTTTATACGATGTTGGCAACAGCACTAATGTTTCAAACATGCTAGTTAATAATAGTTATACCTTCACTTGTCCAGCTTTATTATTACAAAATTTTAAGATAATATGTAATACAAATCTTCCACCAAATGCAAATGATGATACTGATACAGTTGTTGAGGATTCTACTAATAATCAGATTGATGTATTGGCAAATGACAATGATCCCGAGGGAGACGATCTGAATATAACTGGTGTAACACAACCACCCAATGGAACTGCAACTTATGCTGCAAATTACGTTTATTACACACCTGCTTCCGATTACAATGGTCCTGACTCATTCACATATACAATACACGATGGTGAAGGTGGAACAGACACTGCAACCATAAATGTGACTATCACACCTGTAAATGATCCACCAATAGCAAATGACGATTATTACACAACTGGAGAAGACATCACTCTCAATGTTCCTGCACCAGGAATCCTATCAAACGATACAGACTTAGAAAATGACCCACTAACAGCAACACTAATCAGCGATGTTACTCATGGAGATCTAACATTTTATACAAATGGCTCATTTATATATATTCCTGATACTGATTATGTTGGTTCTGACAGCTTCACATATAGAGCCTTCGATGGAGTATTAGTCTCTAACTTAGCAACAGTACATATCACAATCACCGCTACAAATGATCCACCCGTAGCCAATGATGATTATTACTCCACAGATGAAGATACTACTCTTAATGTTGCAGCGCCAGGAATACTAACAAACGACACAGACCCAGAAAACGACCCACTAACAGCAACACTAATCAGCAACGTCACACACGGAACATTAAACCTAAATTCCAACGGAGCATTCCAATACACACCAGATGAAAATTACTTTGGAACAGATACATTCACATACCAAGCAAACGACGGAACAGACAACTCAAACACAGCAACAGTAACAATAACAATAACACCAGTAAACGATCCACCAGTAGCAAACGACGACTATTATACAACAGATGAAGACACAACCCTCACAGTTCCAGCACCAGGAATACTAACAAACGACACAGACCCAGAAAACGACCCACTAACATCAGTATTAGTCAATGGTGTAACAGAAGGTACACTTACATTTTATACAAATGGCTCATTTATATATACTCCAGATAGTAACTATGCTGGCTCCGACAGTTTCACATATAGAGCCTTCGATGGAGTATTAGTCTCCAATATAGGTACAGTAAATATCACAATCACCGCTACAAATGATCCACCCGTAGCCAATGATGATTATTACTCCACAGATGAAGATACTACTCTTAATGTTGCAGCACCTGGTATCCTTACAAACGATACAGATGTTGAGAATGATCCATTAACAGCAGTACTAGTAAGCAACGTATCACACGGAACATTAAACCTGAACTCAAACGGAGCATTCCAATACACACCAGATGGAGAATACTTTGGAACAGATACATTCACATACCAAGCAAACGACGGAACAGACAACTCAAACACAGCAACAGTAACAATCACAATAAACCCAATCAACGACCCACCAACAGCAAACGATGATAATTACACAACAGATGAAGACACAACCCTCACAGTTCCAGCACCAGGAATACTAACAAACGACACAGACCCAGAAAACGACCCACTAACAGCTGTACTTGTTGGTGGTGTCTCACATGGTAATCTTATATTTTATGGAAATGGTTCATTTGTTTATACTCCTGCTGATGGTTTTGTTGGCTCAGATAGTTTCACATATAGAGCTTACGATGGATTAGTAGTTTCCAACATAGCCACAGTTTATTTAACTATTATGCCTGTAAACGATCCACCTGTAGCATATGATGATTATTATAGTGTGAATGAAGACACAACACTAAATGTTGCAGCACCAGGAATACTAACAAACGACACAGACCCAGAAAACGATCCATTAACAGCTGTACTAGTAAGCAACGTCACACACGGAACACTAAACCTGAACTCAAACGGAGCATTCCAATACACACCAGACACAGAATACTTTGGCACAGACTCATTCACATACCAAGCTTATGATGGCCTCGAATACTCCAACACAGCAACAGTAACAATCACTATAAACCCTGTAAATGATCCACCTAATACTCCCAGCAGTCCTAATCCACCCGATGGTGCAACTGATGTTTCTACTTATGTTGTTCTAAGTTGGACTGGAGGTGATCCAGAAGGTGACAATGTAACCTATGATGTTTACTTTGGTGATAATAGCCCACCACCAAAAGTAGTTAGTAACCAAACAGCAACATCATATGATCCAATAGGAGAACTTCAGAATGACACTACATTTTACTGGCAAATAATTTCATGGGATGAATATGGAGCTTCAGCAACAGGATCCATTTGGTCGTTTACTACTGAACCAGAACCTAATCAACCACCATACGAACCAAGTAATCCAGTACCAAATAATGGAGCAACAGATGTTTCTATCTACACCGATCTTAGTTGGTCTGGAGGAGATCCAGAAAACGATAATGTAACCTATGATGTCTACTTTGGAACAACTAGTCCACCTCAAAAGGTTAATTCTAACCAATCAAGTAACTCTTATGATCCTGGTACTCTTGAGTTTGATACTACATATTATTGGCAAATCGTTGCATGGGATGAATATGGACTATCAACATCAGGACCAATATGGAACTTTACAACCAGAGATAATAATCCACCAAACACACCAAGAAATCCAAATCCCTCAAATGGTGAAACTGAGGTTTCTATTTATACATCTCTTAGTTGGACTGGTGGTGATCCAGATGGTGATAATGTTTTCTATGATATTTACTTTGGAACAAGCAGTTCTCCACCAAAAGTTGTAAGTAATCAATCAGCAACAACCTATAATCCAGGAACATTAGAATTAGGAATAAAATATTATTGGCAAATTGTTTCATGGGATGAATATGGATATTCAACAACAGGACCATTATGGAACTTTACAACAAGGTCGAATGATCCACCATATATACCAAGTAGTCCTATCCCAACAAATAATTCGGAAAATGTATCTATGTATGCGGATTTAAAATGGGATGGAGGAGATCCAGATGGAGACTCAGTCACCTATGATGTATTCTTTGGAATAACGTCTCCACCACCTCTTGTAAAAGATAATCATACAAGTACTATTTATGAACCAGGAGATATGAACTTCAGTACTATATATTACTGGAAAATAATATCATATGATGAATTTGATACGATGAGTGAAGGGCCAATATGGACCTTTAGTACAGAAACACAAACAAATAGAGAACCTACTAGGCCAAGTATTACAGGAGCTCAAGTTATACATGTGCCAAATAAGGATTACGATTATGAAATTTCAACAACTGATCCAGATAAAGATAACGTATTCTACTATATTGACTGGGGAGATGGAACATTTGAAGATTGGACTGGACCATACGAATCTGGTGTAAATGTAACTATGACACATTTTTGGCCACCAGCTACAAAACTCTACGAAATACAGGTAAAAGCAAAAGACATATACGGTGCTGAGAGCGATTGGGGAAAAATGTATGTATTTGTGTTGAAGAGTAGACCAGCAGCAAACTCCTTATTAATACGATTTGTTGTAAGAATAATTGAAAGGTTTCCAATGTTTGAAAAAATACTTACATCAGGTCCAATATTTAACTGGTTAATGAGATTATACTAAATATATACAATAAATTTTTCTCTTTTATTTTTTTAAAGTAGAAAAAAGTAATTATTTTTTGAAATATTTAATTGGAAGATCATAGATGAGTATTATATATGTTTTTTAATATAAAGCGTAAGATTTATATAATCTAAGTATTATTATATAATTAGGAGATGACATGCAATCGTCGGGACAAAGGGAGGGCACCTAGAGTTTAACATAGAAAAAATTACATATTTGACATTCAATTTATTAAAATGTAAATAGTAAAATTTTATCTAATAAAGTTCTTTTTTTAGGAAAACATTTTTTATTTTTTTCTAAATTTTTTAATTAAGATACTTCTTAAGTTTTATTTATAACAATAACATTATAAATATATTTATAGAAAAATATTTATATCATAAGATACACAATATATATTGTTAATAAAATAGGATACTAAAAATTGGGATAATATGAGTATTATTACATTAGATATTTTGTCAAAAGCAATAGCAAATAGAGTTGGTATAGATATAGAGGAAGCACGTAGGAATGCTGGTTTTGTTCTGGATATATTTGGATATGCAGACCGTATTATTGATAATGTACTTAATAATGAGGGTAGGCAATTATTTTATCTTTTAGAAGAAGAGGGAATGCTTACTACGGATCAAGAGGATACAATACTGTATGATGGCAGAGAATGGCGCACACATTATTGGGTATTAAAGAAAAATACAATTTTAAAATATGCAAAAGATAAGAACGGTAGTTTGAGAAGTGTTATTTCTGATAAACATATTTGGGATATATCTGATAGAAGCATCTACGATTCACTTACAGATGACAATTGGACAACTAGAAAAAAGAGTCGTATATGAATTAAACTAATTTATTCTAAAACAAAATATTTATTAACAAGTTATATTATATATATGATTATATAATATTATATAAATGATAATATGACGCAAAATTATTCAAATAAGATAAGTCCGCACGACAGACGAGCTATTCGGTTATTTACTGAACTGGGTATGCCAAAAAATATTGCAAAAACACTTGTATACATTTCAAAAAACGGTGGATGTCGTTCTTTTGAAATTGAACAAGAAACAAACCAAAGACAACCAGAGGTAAGTGCAGCAACACATGAACTTATGAAAAAAGGATGGATAACAAAACGAGATTTTAGAAAAAAAAGAAAAGGAAGACCTTTTCAAATTTACAAACTTGCATACTCAGTTGAAGAAATATTGGCTAAAATAGAAAAAGAAAAAATTCAGGAAATTGAACATATAAAAAAAGAATTCTCATCTCTAAAATCTCTTATTGAGAAAAAATAGCGTTAATAATTATTATTCAATTATAGGGGTAAATAAAGGTAGTAAGCCATGGGAGCACAATTACGCATCCCATGGCAAAACAATACCAAGTTTTAAGGACTATATAACATTGATTTGATACTAACTCTCATTTTTTATTAAATTTTAAATGTTTATGTTAAAGGGTAATTATACTTTTATTAATTTATTAAAAAATTTCAAAAAATATAAATATTATTGATAACAATATATAATACATTAATAATAAAATCTTAGAAAATAAACTGTAAGAGGTAAAAAATATGGATGAAAAACAAACCTCATCTATAAAAAATGCAATTGATGATCTTTTAAAAACAAGTATATTTAAAGAAATTTCGAAAAGGAACAATAAAAATTTTGCTGAAAAACTTGCAGTATGGCTTGTTAGATATATTCTGATGATTTCCTCAATGAATGAATCATTAAAAATTGATCTAGAAGAGGTATTACTTAATTTACATGGAGAAAAATTTAGAAAAATTTTAGAAGTTACAGAAAAAACATTTTATAAGGTTAAAAAGGATTCTGAGAAATTCGATAATTATATCTGGTAAACAAAAAAACTGTTTTTTCGATTATATAGTAAAAAACTTCTAGAATTCTATTACAATAATTTTTAAATAAAATACCAACTAGTAAGCTGTTTAAATAACTTTAAAATCTCTTTTTCTTGTTAATACTATATATTTAAATACCAAACATAGTATTATTACTACTGAAGTGGATGGGATGTTTGCACTAGATAGGATATTGTATATTTGTCTAAGTTTATCTGATGTTATAAGGATATTCATTCTAAAGATTAAAAAAATAATAATTCTCAATTAGTTTTGTTATTAGATTTAAATGAAATGAAAAGAATATAGGAAAAAAGATAATGAGAATCAAAAAAAATATATTGAAATTAAATAGTTCATCTAATTTAATATCGTTATCTAAAATTAACCTCCTTAAAATAACTAGTACAAATTTTTTTCATTTTGACATTTTAGCGCGTAATGTTTATATAACATTATTTCGAAAATATATCATGGCAGGAGAGAAGAAGATACTTTATGCTAGAATGTAAAAGAAACTTAAGGAAAATAAAAATTAATAATTCTGCAGTTTCTGAGGTATTAGGAACAGTATTGATTTTAGCTATAACTGTTGTTATTTTATCTTCGGTTTATATTGCAGCATTTACTCTACCCTCACCTTCTAAAGCTCCAGTTTTAAATGTTGTTGGAATGACCGCTAATGATAAAGATATAATATTATCCCATCAGGGTGGAGATGACTTATCTCTTAATTCAATATTAATTCTTACAATTGGAGGAAAAGAAATAAAATATGAAATTAAGGATTTATTAGACCAAAAATCTGCAGAAGATGGGTTTTGGAATATAGGTGAAGAGTTGGTTTTTAGTCATGATATTAGAAATCTTCAAGTTGAGGTAAAAATTATTGATGCAAATTCTAACTCAGTAGTTATGATGGGGCTTCTCCAAGAAGGGTTACTCATTAGAGATCCATATGCTTTTACTCTAAATGCAACGGACATTACGGCTAATTCTGCGAAATTAATAATGGCATATAATTTTTGGGATGAATCAGGTTCTGTCAGATTTTCATATAGATTAGTTGCAGGTACTTGGTCGTATACACCATGGGTTGCATTGTCAGGTGAAGCTAATTATGAAGTAACTATCAATGGATTAATTTATAACACAAAATATGAGTATAAAGCAGAACTTAAATGGGATACTAATTTTACAGAAGGCGGAATAAAATCTTTTATTACTGATTCACCATCAATTGTAACTCTTGATGCAACAGATGTACAAACTAAAACTGCAAAAATATGGATGCAATACGATTTCAAAGGACTCTCAGGTTCAATAAGTTTTTCTTATAAACCAAATGGTGGTAGTTGGATTGACACAACATGGGTAGCTATATCTGGGCAAGGTACATACTCTGAAATAATAACTAATCTAATTCCAAAAGCAACCTATGAGTTTAAGGCTCGAATAAGTTATGATGTTGTAATAAAAGAAGGTAACACTAAATCATTTATTACTTGGTCAATTATAATGGGTATATGGTATTTCTCAGAAGGGACTGGGACAACAGCTTATGATTCTTCAGGACTTGATAACCATGGGACATTGTTTGGACCGGAATGGGTACCAGGTGTAAATACAACTGCATTGAGTTTTGACGGTATTGATGATTATTTAAGGGTATTTGATTCTAATAGTCTGGATATTACAGAACAACTAACATTAGAGGCTTGGATTAAACCTTTGGAAAAAAGCGAAGGTTATATTGGAGATATAACTAATAGTTTGATTGATTCATCATCGTTTGGACCAAATTATGGTCGTGATTCAGATATAATTCAGATATCAGGTGTAATATATGCCATTTCTTTCCGAGGTGACAACGAGGATGGATATCTTGTCACATTTACGTTAAATAATAATGGGATGATTAAAAATGTCATTGATTATTTAGAATTTGATATATCTAATTGTTACAATCCAGATATTATTCATATTACAAACAATATATATGCTATTGCTTATGAAGGCCCAGATTTTGATGGATTTTTAAAAACAGTAGAGATAAATCCAAATGGTCAAATCACAAATACAGTTGTTGACACATTAGAATTTGATACTTCTAATGGACGAGATCCTAATATTATACATGTGAATGGATATATCTATACTATAGCATATAGTGGATTTAATAATGATGGTTATGCTAAATCAATTGAAATTTTGGATACAGGTATGATTACAGATTCAGTAGTTGATACAACAATTTTCTTCGATACAGAATCAGGAACTTCTATAACTGAAACAAAACTTATTCATGTTGGTAACAATAATTATGCTATTGTTTTTAGAAATCCTGATGATGACGGAGAAGTTCGAACTATAACTATACAAAATGATGGAACTTTTACAATTATTGCACATTTTGATGGCTCCTATTTAGATAAATTTGTATATGATGGATATGATGGTTGGGGACCTAGTATAATTCATATCAATGGAAATATTTATGCAGTCTCTTATAGAGGTCGAGATGGAAAAGGTGCAATAACAACAATTGATATAGATATTAATGGAATAATCAAGGAAGATATAGCTGATAAATTCTACTTTGATGCTAATACCTGTTATGAATCTGAAATAGTGTATCTTACAGGAGATTATTATGTAATTGTTTACAGAGGAGTTGACAATGATGGATTTCTGGTTGTCGTAGAAATAGCAGCAGATGGACAAATTACAGATTCTGTCATAACTTCCTATGAATTTGACACATCAAATTGCTATAAACCTAGAATTTCTCACTATAATGGTGACACCTATATCATTGCGTATACTAATAATAATGAAGGATATTTGAAAACAGTTAATATTACGTCTACACCAGCAATTTCAGAATTACATGTTTCACGTTATACAATCTTTGACTTCACTGAACCAGACATTACTAATGTTTTTAATGATGTATACGCTATAGTAAGTCAGGGTTTAAATGCAGACGGATATCTAAGAACTTTACAAATCCTAAACAGTGGAGATATATCAAACAGTATTGTTGATGTCTTAGAATTCGATCTTATCGATGGTCGTGATAATAAGATAACAAATGTAGCAGGAAATATTTTTGCAATAATTTATCGTGGTCCAAATGATGATGGATACATAAAAACAGTAGAGATACTGAATGATGGAGATATTAAAGATGATGCTGTGATAGATACTTTCGAGTTTGATACTACAAATTGTTATGAACCAAATATCATTCATATAACAGGAAATATTTACGTTGTAGCATATCGTGGTTCAAGTAATCATGGATTTCTTAAGACGGTAGAAATAGATACCTTTGGACAGATAACAGATCCAGTTAAGGACACACTAGAGTTTGAAACCTCGTATTGTTATGAGCCAGATATTATTCATATAACGGGTAACATTTATGCCATATCATATCGTGGTTCAGGTGATGATGGATACATAAAAACAGTTAGTATCATGAATAATGGAGACATCATAGATACTGTTATTGATTATTATGAATATGACACCTCTTATGGTTTTGAACCAGAAATTATTAACATTAATAATAATATCTATGCAATAATACATTCATATCAAACAGTAGGTGGATACATCGCTACAATTGAGATAGCAGATAATGGAACAATTACAAAAAGTGTGATAGATTCTGAAAGATTTGATAATAGACAACCTGGTGATACTGATTGTTTTGACCCACATATAATTCATATCGATGATTGGGTTTACGCAATTGTATACCGTGGACAGTATAACGCTTATGTAATAACTCTCAGAATAGGTGATTCTGGTGATATTTCGGATGTAAATGATGACTATTTATTATTTGATGCTAATGGTTATGAACCTAAAATAATGCATATCGATGGAAACATTTATGCAATACCATTCAGAGGGGCGGGTTCAGATGCAGGAATTAAAACAGTGGAAATAATACCTATTAATGCAACTTGGCCTAGACCTGTTGTATATAAACAAAATGCATATGGTCTTCAATCAGATGGAATATCAGTTTTTGGATACATAAACAGCAATACTATTACAGCACCGCTTTCATCAGATTTTAACTATGTTGTATTAAGCTTTAATAATTCTTTGAGTTCATACCAGATGAAATTATATATTGATAGTGTTTTAATAAATGAAATTAATGTATCAGGTACGATTAATGTCAATGGTAATAATCTAATAATGGGTGATGATTACAATTGTGTCATTGATGAGGTGACTTTATGGAATATTGCCTTATCAGATGCGCAAATTCTAACTAACTATAATTTATTGAAGCCCTGATTTTTAAAAATATTATGAATCAAAGGTGGGTAAATGAGGAAAGGAAGAAGCATGAAAATCTGTAAGTTACAAAGTAACAATGAAGGAGCTGCGGGTATTATTGTTGCAGTGATGCTGATAGGACTTTTTTTTACCTTTATTTCTGTTATTCAATTGACTTATATCCCTGATTGGTCAGAAGAAAGAGAAGCTGAACACATGGAAAAAGTTGCTGAACAATTTACACAATTAAAATTTGCAGTTGATGTTTTATCAACAATTGAGCAAAGTGGAAATAAAATTACAACAGCAGTAACTTTAGGAACAAATGAAATCCCATTACCATTATTTCTAAAATCCGAAAAATCATATGGCTATCTTAGATTGATGTCAGATGAATGTATAATTAATATTACTGATACAACTCCAGTATCTAATTCATATCCACTTGGAAGCATCAAATATTCACCAAGAAATTCAGAATATATTGAAACAGAGTATATATATGAAGCAGGTGGAGTTATTACTAATCAGAACTTAGGAAACACCATGTATATTATGCCCTATTTTTCTGTAGACTATTCAGGAAATGTTGATATAACTTATGAAGCCATAGATTTTATTGATATTGCTGGAAAAAAATATACTACAGGTCATAGTATCACCCAAATACAACTCGAATACAAAGGTAAAAATACTAACACAATAAATAATGTTGATGAAATAACTATTTCAACAGAATATATGTCAGCATGGCATAATTTCTTTAATGACACGTTATCAACTGCAGGTCTGACTTATGGTGCGGGTAACGATTTTGAAATAAATGAAAATGATATTGATAATGAAATAACAATAGATTTCAATAATGCTCTTACAGTTGATATCAATATGATAATTACAGAGATTAATATTCAAATAGGACCAGGATGGACCAATTAATTATAATATTTATTAGTAATCATAACAAATTGATTTGAAATTGAAATCACCAATTATAATATGAAATTTAAGAATAAAACATGTATAAAAATTATTTAAAATATAGAAAAAATGATGCAATTTCAGAGATAATCTCAGTTCTTCTTCTGATAGCAATTGCTGTTGGAGTATTTGTAGCATTACACTCAATTATTATAGGTGATCCTGGACCTGAAATCCAACAATCTGTAATATTATCTGGAAAGTTAGAGGCTAATAACTTTATAGTAGAACATAGTCGTGGACCCTCCCTTAGTTTAGATACCAAATGCATTGTAGACATAGGTGGTTTTTCAAAAAATTATTCAGTAAGAGATCTTCTTAGTTCTGAATCAAAAGAGGATAATTATTGGAATATTGGAGAAAGACTTGTTTGTCAACTTGATAATATTTCATATCTACAAGTTACATTTTTAATTGTAGATACTAAAGATAATTTAGTTATATATAACCATATAATACAAGATGGAATAGTAAGCCAACATCCATATTATGTATTAACATTAAATCCTACTAATATTGAAAGTGGATCAGCAAAATTATGGTTAGGTTATAATTTTCGAAATTATTCAGGATCGGTACGATTTTCCTATAAAAAATTAGGAAGCGGTTGGATAAATACATCCTGGGTGCCAAAATCTGGTTCTGGTATGTATAACAAAACCGTCAGTGGTTTACTATTAAACGAAATTTATATTTATCGAGGAGAACTCTCTTGTGAATCAAATTTAATAAATAGTATAGAAATACCAATTTTACAGTCTGGAATAACTTCTGTTGACACAATTATTCCTTATAATAGAACAATTTCTCCTATAACTATCACAGCTGATGGTTCCTCGAATCTTGATAGAGTTTCATTATGGTATAAATATTCAACTGATAATATCTCCTCGGGAAAAAACTGGTGGCATAAATCCTGGAGATATCGTAAGCTTATTACAATAGATTCATCAAAGGTTGCTGCTGACCATATTAACTTCCCTGTGCTGATTTATGAATCTTCGGATAGCGATCTTTCTTCTCATGCTCAAAATGATGGAGATGATATAGCTTTTATCCTTTACTCGGATAATTCGACCAAGCTTAATCATGAGATACAATCATTCACTGATTCAACTGGTAAGCTTATTTCATGGATTAAGGTGCCAAATTTGATGGGTTCTAGTGATACGAAGATTTGGATGTATTACGGTAATCCTACAGCAAATAGCCAGGAAAATGTTGCAGGAGTTTGGGATTCCAATTTTGTTGCTGTATGGCATTTAGATGAAATTCCCGACGATGATATTGCTGGTCATTATGACTCTACTTCAAATGATAATCATGGTACTCCTAAAAACTTTCAAGATGGTGGAGGTGGCTCTACTAATGCAGTTGGAAAAATTGGGGGTGCTAATTATTTTGCAGGGGATGATGATTGGGTTGAAATACCTCATAACGACAGCTTAGTTGTAAATGGAGACCAGCTAGCTCTCAGTGCATGGGTGAAAACGACTGCTCTTCAGGATAATGACGAAGGAATTATTATAAAAAGCGATGGTAGCGACTATAACATGCATTTAGGAGTTCAAGGAAATGAGAGAGGAAATCTTAGAGTAAAGACACCATCTGGTACCTCTTATCTTATAGGAACTACTACCTTACAAGTTAATCAATGGTATTATCTTTATGGAAGCTATAACGGAGTTACAGCAAAATTATATTTAAATAATGGTGAAGAAGGAAGTGAGAATAGAAATGGAAATATTGATTCACCAGTTGCTCCAGTAGTTATAGGTAGACGTGCACTTGGTGACAATCGATTTTTTAAAGGAATAATAGATGAAGCCCGTATTTCATACAATACAAGGACTCTTGAATGGTTTAAAACAGAGTATAATAATCAAAATTCTCCATCAACTTTTTATAATCTAGATACACAAGAGGAATACTCAGGAGATTGGGGTGAATGGTCTAATATAAATAATCCAGATACATCATTTCCCTGGAGTTACATTTTTGATTTTCCTGAGGGTGATGGATACTATCAATTTTACAGCATAGGTATTTATAATGATTATTTGGAGGTTACACCTTCTATAGCTGATGCCCTTTGTAATCTAGATACATCTTGAAACAAATAAAACTTCACCAGTTCAACTATTTTAAAACAGTCGAATTAATGAAAAAATAAACAGTCTTTTCTCCATGAAAGATTTACATTTGTTGCCTTCGCTTATAATACCAAAAAGCTTATATCCACATAATTTATAAATATGAAAAATTATAAGGAGAGATGGGATATGAAAGTTGATAACCCAAATGAACTAGTTGGGAAAGAAGTTTTTGACGCAAATGGAACTCCTGTTGGTTGGATTGATAAAACATGGAACAGCTGGAATCAAGAATACCCAGGATATTTCTTTGGAATAAAACCAAGTGAAAACACAAGATGCAATTATTTCAGAGGTACACATAAACTAATACCAGTTAGCAGTGACTACATTCGAGAAGTTCACGATCGTGTTACACTAAACAAAACAATGGATGAACTAACCCGTTATTGGAACAAAACTGTTCCTTGTGGTCCTATAGCATGGCCAACAGATCAATTAATCGACATGCCAATATACGATAGAAATCATTCAAGAGTTGGAACACTTTATGCTTGGGCAGAATCAGGTGGTACACTTCAAAACTATGGATGCTTCGTAGATCCATATTTATGTCAAACATGGAACATACCAAATAACACACTAATGCCTATACCAACCCAATATATCTATCAAGTATCTGATGCAGTTAGTCTAGATAAAACCTTAGATGAATTACGTGAATATTGGAAACAATATCAAAAGTACTAAAAAAAATATTCTAAAATTTAGTATCTGAAGAGACCAATCAGGGTTCTTCAGTTCATCTTCTTTTCTTTTTTTATAATGTATTATATTCTCCTAAATGCTTATATATAACTTCTCTTATTAATGCCAATACTTTCTCCTATAAATTGGAAGCATAAATTAATTTAGTTATATATTAGAGGTTATAAACTTGGAAGATAAATCCAAACCTACCGAAATAAAACCTGATGATTCATCAACAGAACTTAAAGAAGAGAAAACAAAAGACCAAAAACCGAAAACTGAAGAAAAAAAAGAAGAACAAGTTGAGGAAACAACAGAGGCCGCTAATGATTCAAAAGAAAAAATAGTCTCAAAAAATGAAGAAACTAATGAAAAACTATTATCTGAAGAAAAAAAGAAAGATACAAAAAAAACAGATGAAAAAAAAGAAGAAACTAAGAAAAAAGTAGATAGAGGAAAGGATTTCCAATATATTGTAAGACTTTCCAATACAGATGTTGACGGTGAAAAAAATATTGTCTATGGATTAACAAGTATCAAGGGAATTGGGGTGCATATGGCCACTCTTATCGCTAATGAGGTGGGAATAGATAAGCATACAAAATTTGGTGATCTAAAAGATTCGCAAATTGAAAAAATTCAGGAAATTATTGATAAAGTAGGTACAAATGCTCCTAAATGGATGCTTAATCATCGCAAAGATTTAGAAACTGGTGAAGATATACATTTAATTGGCTCAGATATTGATATGAGATTAAGAGATGAGATTAATATTTTGAAAAAAATAAGATCTTATAGGGGTATAAGACATGAACGTGGACTTCGAGCTAGAGGGCAAAGAACTAGAGCAAATAATAGAAGTGGATTAACTCTTGGTGTATCAAAAAAGAGAGAGATAAAAAAGTGATTACATGGGTAAACCAAAATTTTCAAGAAAAAAATATGAGACTCCAAGTCATCCTTGGCAGGAAGACCGTATTAAGGCTGAAAATGAATTAATCAGAAAATATGGTCTGAAAAACAAACGAGAAGTTTGGAAGTCACAAACAAGGTTGAGGAAATATCGTAGCCAAGCAAGGGAGCTACTTGCAAAAGTAGCTACTGGAGACGTGCAAAGTAAAAAAGAAAGTGAGCAATTACTTATGAGTTTAAACAGGATGAATGTATTGCCTCCAAATTCAACTCTTGATGATGTTTTAACACTTGATACTGAAACAATTTTATCTCGTAGATTACAAACACTTACATACCTTAAAGGACTTGCAAATACTTCTTATCAAGCAAGACAGCTTATTTCTCATGGGCATATAGCAATCAGTGATAGAAGAGTTACAGTACCAGGTTATATAGTAACAAAGGAGGAGGAGGGTGAAATTGGCTATACCAATGATTCTCCATTAAATGATGTAATGCATCCTGCACGACCTCGAGCTGATTTCAAATCAGTTCCAATTATAAAAAAGGACATACCTAAAGAGGAGAAAAAACCACTTGAATCACCAAAACAAGAAGATAAAGAAAAATCCACTGAACCTTCAGAAAAAGAAGAAAAATTAAAAGAGGAATCACCAAAAAAGGAAACTACTCAAACTGAACCACTAAAACAAGAGGTTGTAGAACCTGAAAAATCAAAAGAAGAACCTAAAGAAAAGGTCAAAGAACAATCAACAGATAAAGATAAAAAAGATGAAAAGAAAACAACAGGAGATTAATTATGGGTAGATGGGGTATAGCACATATTTTTGCATCTTTTAACAATATTATAATTACAATTACAGATTTAACAGGAGCTGAAACTATTGCACGATGCTCGGGAGGAATGGTAACCAAATCTGCAAAGGATGAAGGTACACCTTATACAGCTATGAAAGTTGCATCAACTGTTGCTGAAGCGGCCCATGAAAAAGGAATTGATAGAGTAAATGTAAAAATAAGAGGACAAGGTGGCAACAAAGCATTAACTCCTGGCCGTGGAGCTCAAGCCGCAATTCGTGCTCTTGTAAGAAGTGGATTTAAGATTGGTAAAATAGAGGATGTTACTCCTATACCACATGATGGTTGTAGAAAAAAAGGCGGAAGACGCGGAAGAAGAATTTAGGTGAAATACAAATGAAGGTGGACGTTAAAGAATTAAAACCTAAAAAAGCTATTATTCAAATTGAGGATATTAAACCTTATTTTGTAAATGCCTTGAGACGAATAATGATTTCTGAGTTACCCAAACTTGCGGTTAATGAAGTTGTAATATATGATAATACAAGTGCTCTTTTTGATGAAATAATTTCTCATCGATTAGGTTTGGTTCCAATTCCAACAGATTTAAGTCTTTTATTATTTAAAAATGAATGCGTTTGTAAAGGTAAAGGTTGCCCAAACTGTACAGTACGTTATACATTAAGTAAAGAGGGTGAAGGATCAGTTTATTCTGGTGATTTACTACCTGCTGAAAAAAGCTGGGCAATAAAAGAGGACAAGATACCTATTGTTGAACTATACGGTGATCAAAGACTTATTCTAGAAGTTGAAGCTGTACTTGGACGAGGTAGAGACCATGCAAAATGGCAAGCTATTCAAGCTCCAGCATATAGGATGGAACCTATCATTGAATTTGATAAAACAAAGTTAGATGATGTAAAAGAATTTATTACTAAACTTCCAGAGAATCTTGTTTCAATAAAAGGCAATAAACTAGTTCTTAAGGATGTAACAAAGTTACCAATTATTGAATCTTATATAAGCAAAGAAAATATTGATTATATTACCATTGAAAGAGATCCCACAAAATTTTTATTTCATTTTGAAACGGATGGTTCTTTTACTGCAAAAGATGCAATTTTAGAATCTGTAAACATACTCCAGAAAAAATATGAGGAACTCGGTAAGCTTCTCAAAAATTTAAAATAAAAGAATTTTAAAAATTAATACCAAAAAAACCTTTTATCTATTTTCTATTTTTAATTTGTAAATTTGGGCCCGTAGGGTAGCTTGGTATCCTTGTAGCTTCGGGAGCTATAGACTTGAGTTCAAATCTCAGCGGGCCCACTATATCCAACGTGAGATAAGTGGGGATTTAATTTTCTAACCCTAATATTTTTAGTAGTCTATCGATCATTGGGAACCGTTCTAAAATCCAAAGGTACCACAATTTATTAGTTACTCTATTTCTTGGTATGGTAATCTCAAACTCAGACCAATCACTCTCATTACCAAATACGTCTTTAGCTTTAGCTTTTATTATATAAATTCCTTTTTCATCCCAAGTATGATTCGCTTTAACTTCTTCTCCAGACGCAAATGGACCTGTGATAGTTATTTCACTAGTACTGTCACCCCAGTTTATAATATATTCTGAAATGTCATCTCCATCTGGATCTACAGAGGTAAAACCATATTCATATATAATTCCTGGATTTCCACTTGATGGACCATCAATTATTGGAATATCAGGTGGGTGATTTTCAATCACTATTTCATATAAATCTGACCAGTCACTTACGGCTCCATGTATATCCTTTGCTTTTGCTCTTATGTAATAAACTCCTGGCCCAGGCCATTCATGATCTATTTCAACCTCTTGTCCAGAAGGATAATAATCTGTCTCAATAGTGGTTCCATCTCCCCAATCAATGATATACATGACATCATCTCCATCTAGATCCGTTGTATAAATAAATAAAGATCCATTATCATCAATAATTATTGTTGGAATATCAGGTGCAGAATTTCCGGTATCATTGCATTCTAAGATTGAGGCACTAAAAGCATCTATACCAGCTTCAACAACTGATCCATCATTAAGATCTGAAGCTTCGAAGCGTACTTTTATTTGATCAGTTGGTGTAACAAAATCACTTACCATAAACTTGTATTCTTTCCATCCAAAGGGACTTGGTGTTGCAGGTCCAATCTCCTCAACTAAAATCCAATCTGTGCCATTATTGTTTGAAACAAACACCTTAAATAAATCATTGTTTGGGTCGTTTCCAAAGTTGTTTGTGTACCACAATGCATATTTAATAAAACCATCTTGTCCCTCACTTAAATCCAATGAAGGAGACATCAACCATGTATAGCCATCATCAACATCGCAATTTTCATTATATGGGTCATTATCAGTAAGATAGCAATTACCTGATCCATCATAATCATTGGGGGGGTCTCCTCTATTCCAGTTTACAGGAATTCCACGCTCCCATTCACCATCAGAACAAGCATTTTCGATTGTCCAACCAAGATCATTTTCAAAATCATCAATAAGTACAGATGTTAGTTCACCGACAAGCGAAGAATAAACAGTATTGGGTGCATCATATGGATTATAAACAACTCCAGTGTTGACTCCTTCTGCACTAAAATAAAATTCTGGTGTATCTCCACAGGAGGGGGGTGGTAATGTGGCTTCATAAAGATCTCCACTTAATAATTCTAATGACGAGTTCTGATAGGTTCCTCCATCGAATCTATAATAAAGCTTTCCTGAATCTGGAACATAGTTATCAGCAATCTCTTCTATTTGAACAAGAATAGTTGTTGATTCATCTGGAGGGATTGTATCTGGAACACCATCAGGAAGATTTATTTTAAGGGCGTCTCTATATTTTATGCGAATTGTTCTATAACCTACATCACAAACTCCATATTCTATTTTCATGTAACCATTCTCACCCCAACCTGATCCCCATGAATTACGAAGGAACCAAACTCCTTCTGTTCCCTGATTATCATCCCATCCAACAAGGGCAACAGCATGGTTTATACTACTACAAGTAGGACCAGAAAATACACCACCATCATAATTCTTAAAATCTGTATTTACACAGACTGCAACGGATACCACCCCATAATCATATATTGCCTGTTTAATCTCATCAACCTCTGCTACACCATTAGGGTCACCAACATAGGCCCAGTCTTCTATGAAATATTCATGTGGATAAGGGCAATTACAAGGATCATCAGATGCAGTGTATGGGAAATCTTCTTCTAATACAGCGCCTGAATCTCCACATGGATCTGTCTTACCATTTTCCATAAAATAATCATGGCACCACCAGCCACCACCACAACCATATCCATCTTGATTACAACTTACTAGCCATTGCTCAGATAAATCTACCACGTCACCATCTTTAATTTTTATATTACATTCCAATGATGCAACTGTTCCAAATGCCCAACAACTACCACAACTTCCTTGATTTTTTACAGGCGGTAAGCCACCCTCAATCTCATCTCTCCAGTCAAATGCATCTGGTAAATTACCTTGAGGTGTACAGGGATCAAATTTTGCATTGATATACCAGTCTTCCGGTTCAATTAAACCACACAATTCATCTATTGAATATTTTTCAGCAAGATTTTCTTCAGGGTCATTAGTCCATATTTTACTTCCTGTTATAGTATAATCAGTTTTATCACAGTCACACGCACTTACACTTGCTCCAACAAACAAAATAATTGTTGTAAAAACTAAGAAATTTTTCATCAAACTTATGTTCATATTTAAATAACCTCCACCAAATATATACTCTAGAATAGAGTTACTAAGAATAAATCTTTCCCTTATATAACTATATACAAAATTCTAAAATGAAGTGTGTTGTTAGCAGTATATATACTATTTCAAAAAAAAATAAATCATTACATCAAATTCTTAATTTTCTACATATTCCATTGTAATTTCATTACATTATCGACAAAATTATAGGGAGTTCTAAAACTAATAACACCGACATGGCCAACTTCTGGGACTACCCTACCCCATACATCAATATTTTCAGAAATATTATTGAATGATGCAGTTATATTTACGCATAAAAATAGTTTATCTCCCCTATTAATCACTGGATTTAACTGGGAAATTGAGTTATCAAAATCTTCCAAAACAAGTATTCCAAATTGTGAACCCAATTCTGGAAAAACATTTGCATCAAATATGCTACTAAGACCATCTGGATTTGAATAATAACTAGTAGAATAATTAAAAATTACTTTTTTATTTGTATCAGACAACTCAATATAGCTATTTGAAATACCAATTTCTTCAGTTCCTGCTAAGGGCCTTATCATAATGGCTAACTTTGAAATATCTTCACCAGATGCAGCATAACCTTCCACACTATAAACAGATACTCCAGCAGAAACTTCAGATTTAGTCTTACTTCCAGTTGATACAGCTTGAGATTCAAGTGTAGTACTTGTTTGTACTAATATTGATGCAGCAACGCCAGCAATTAATACTATAGAAATGAAAATAATTAATCCACCTATACCTAATGATGCAAGATTATTATACTTTATCACTTTACATAAGTATTTTTGCACCTTACTTCATCCCTCTCCTAGTTAAATACATATGAGTATTCAATTGCTAATATATGTGATTCTATATTTACATTATTACCTTTTTATGTAATTGAACATGCAGATGCATATGCATATAACAATAACAATATATAAATTGGATAAATCTTATTTGTCAATAAATGAAGATAAACGAAATATTCTACTCATTACAAGGAGAAGGAAAATGGGCAGGATGTCCAAATATTTTCATAAGAGCATCAGGATGCAATTTAAGATGTTCATATTGTGATACAAAGTATGCATATGAAGATGGAAAAGAAATGAGTATAAATGAAATTTTAAATAAAATAAAAAAATATAACTGTCAATATGTTTGTTTAACAGGTGGAGAACCATTATTACAAGAGGACATACTTGATTTGATAAATAGCCTACTGAAAAAAAAATATAATGTTGTTGTTGAAACTAATGGTAGTAAAAGTATTAAGAATTTAATCAAGTACAAGCCATTGGTGATATCATTGGATATAAAGTGTCCTTCCTCAGACATGCATAAAAAAATCCAATTCAAAAATTTAAATTTATTAAGAAAAGATGATCAGATTAAATTTATAATTAAGAACAGAGAAGATTATATTTATGCAAAAAACATTTTCAGTAAGCATAACCCCGTATGCGATGTTTATTTTCAACCAGTTTGGGGTGTAAATCCAAAAATAATTGCTGAATGGATAATTTCCGATGGATTAAATGTTAAACTAAATTTACAGTTACATAAGATTATCTGGGGATTAAAAAAAAGAGTATAATATATATAACCTATTACTAGTTATCACAAAGTATATACACAATTAGTGTATACTTGGTTGAAAAATTAACTTAGGTAAATTTAAAATTATTAAACAGAAAAATTGAGGTGAAATTTAAATATGCAACCAGCAAATATGGCTTATGATAGAGCAATAACTGTCTTTTCACCAGATGGGAGACTATTTCAAGTTGAATATGCCCGAGAGGCAGTAAAAAGAGGTACAACTACTGTAGGTTTGAAATATAAGGAAGGTGTAGTATTAATTGTAGATAAACGTATATCATCACGTCTAATAGAACCTGGTTCGATTGAAAAAATATTTGAAGTTGACGATCACATAGGTTGCGCAACATCCGGTCTTGTTGCAGATGCACGAGCATTAATTGATAGAGCACGGTTGGATGCCCAAATCAATGAAATTACTTATAATGAGAAAATTCAAGTAAAAACCCTGGTAAAACGAATTTGTGATTTTAAACAAACTTATACACAATATGGTGGAGTAAGACCCTTTGGTACAGCTTTATTAATTGCAGGTGTCGATGATACTGGACCACGTTTGTTTTCAACCGATCCATCAGGTGCCTTAATGGAGTACAAAGCCAATAGTGAAGGATCAGGTCGTAATGGAGCGATGAGCTTTTTTGAAAGTAATTATAAGGAAGATCTATCTATGGATGAAGCCATTGAAATGGCAATAAAGGCACTTCATAAAGGAACTGAGGGTAAACTAAATCCAGATGCTACTGAAATTGGAGTTGTTGATAAGAATTTTAAATTCCATATTGTATCACCTGAAAAAACAAAGGAATATGTGACAAAGGCAATTGGAGGAAATTAGAATTGGTAAGCCTTGATGAAGCAGTCATTGCTAGATTAAAAAAAGGGGAAGAACACTTCGAAGTGTTAGTTGACCCTTATGCAGCGGCTGATTTTATCGAAGGAAAGGAAGTAGATATTGTTCAAAATCTAGCAATAGATGCAATTTTTAAGGATTCGAAAAAAGGTACTCATGCATCAGAGGAATCCCTCCAGAAAAACTTTGGAACTGATGATATTTCAGAGATTAGCAAACAAATTATTCTAAAGGGTGATATTCAACTCACAACAGAACAACGTAATAAAATGCAAAAAAATAAGAGAAATAGAATTATCGAAACTATTGTTAAAAATGCTATGAATCCTAAAACAAAAGCTCCCCATCCACGTCAGAGAATCGAACTTGCAATGGAGCAAGTAGGAGTTCACATTGATCCTTTTAAGCCAGTAAGTGAACAGGTTAAATTAATCATTGAACTTTTAAGACCAATCATACCAATCTCTATGGAAAATATTAAAATATCAATAAAAATACCAGCAGAGCATATTGGAAAAGCTTATGGAACAGTTAGGAGCTTTGGCTCACTTGAAAGAGAGGATTGGCAATCTGATGGTTCTTGGATTGGAATTATTAGAATACCTGCTGGAATGCAAAATGATTTTTATGACAAAATAAATGATGTTACAAAAGGTAATGTATCAACAAAGATTTTAAAGTAATTCGTTAGAGGTTATATTTCCATGAATCAAGATAAACGCGAGATAGTTATCCCAAGTCAATTTTTAGGTGAAATAAAAAATAAAAAAGCTGGGAAAGGTACTTTTGTTGAAAATGGAAAAATTTATGCAGAAATATTAGGAGTTCTAAGCAATAATCCAGATTATATCAATGTAATTTCTTTAAAAGGACGTTATGATCCAACAGAAAAAGATTTTGTCATAGGAATTGTAATTGAGGCAATGCAATCTAGTTGGTTGGTAGATATAAATGCTGCATATCCTGCACTTTTACATGTAAATGAAGTACCATGGGATGTTGAATTTGGAGAGACCGAAAAATATTTAAATAAAGGCGATTCCATAATGGCAAAAGTTCTTCAAGTTGACCAAGAAAAGAAATTACAGATCACACTAAAAGATTATAATTTGTATAAAATTAAAGGAGGATTTATATCTTATGTAGAACCTTCTAAAGTTCCAAGAATCATTGGTAAAAAAGGTTCTATGATATCCTTACTGAAAAAATATACAAAATGCCGAATTTTTGTTGGCCAGAATGGAAGAATATGGATTGATGGCGACGAAGATGGTATAAAAAAAGTAATTGAGACCATAGTGATGATAGAGGATGAATCCCTATCCTATGGACTAACTAATAAAATAGAAGAACTATTGAAAAAAGATACAAAGGATGTACATTAAATGAAATCAGAAATTAAATTATTTGAAAATGGAAAGCGATTAGATGGTAGAATGCCTGATGAACTACGGAATATTAAAATAAAGGCAGGTGTCCTACATAGAGCTGAAGGTTCATGCTATCTCGAATGGGGCGGCAATAAGGTTATGGTGGCTGTTTATGGTCCAAGAGAAGCAATTCCAAGACATACCCAAAATCCATTACGAGCTATTGTAACTGCCAGATATAATATGGCAGCTTTTAGTGTGGAGGATAGAAAACGTCCAGGACCAGACAGACGTAGTAGAGAAATTTCGAAAGTAATTTCAGAAGCTTTGGAAAGTGTTATTTTAGTGGAAAAATTTCCAAGAGCAACAATTGATGTTAATATTGAAGTTTTAGATGCAGAAGCAGGCACAAGATGCGCAGGATTAACTGCAGCAGCGGTAGCTCTTGTTGATGCTGGAATACCAATGAAAGATATTCCTGTAGCATGTGCAGCTGGAAAAATTAATGACCAAATCGTTCTAGATCTAGGTAAAGATGAGGATAATTATGGATCTGCAGATTTGCCTATAGCAATTTCGCCTCGTACAGGTGAGATTCTGCTTCTACAAATGGATGGTCATTTGACACAAGAAGAGTTTGATAAAGCATTTGATTTTGCACTTAAAGGATGTCACATAATATCTGATCTGCAAAAAAAAGCGATTTTAGAAAAATATCAATCTGAGGCAGGAGGAATATAAAATGACAATTGTACCATCAATAAAGCGTGATTATTTGGCAAAACTTGCAAAAAATGGAAAACGAGAAGATGGAAGAGCATTTGATGAATTTAGAAATATTGAGATTGAGACAGGAGTAGTCTCAAAAGCTGAAGGCTCTGCAAGGGTCAAAATTGGTAACACACAGGTACTGACTGGAATAAAAATGGGCATAGGTGAACCATATCCAGATACACCAGAAACAGGTGTAATGACTACTGCAGCTGAACTAATACCTCTTGCATCACCTGATTTTGAAGCGGGCCCTCCACGTGAGAATGCAATAGAACTTGCAAGAGTAGTTGATAGAGGAATTAGAGAGTCACAACTCATCGAAGTTGAAAAGTTATGCATTGAACCAGAAGAAAAAGTCTGGTTAGTATTTATTGATATACATATTCTTGATTATGATGGAAACTTATTTGATGCTGCATCACTTGCATCACTAGCAGCTTTAATGACTACAAAAGTCCCAGCAAAGCGTTTTGAATTAGGAGAAGATTATCCTCTTCCAATTAAAGAACCTCCTATCTCATGCACATCTGTAAAATTTAACGATGTTGTAGTCATGGACCCATCACTTGATGAAGAAGAAATAGCAGAGGTAAGACTTACTGTTGCAACTGATAAAAATGAAGATATCCGTGCAATGCAAAAAGGTTTAAATGGTAGCTTTACAAGAGATGAGATAAAAAAAGTTATTAAGGCATCTATAGATAACGGCAAGAAAATTAGAGAACAATTATATAAAAGTACAGGTAAATAAATATGGCGAAAAGAACAAGAAAAGTTGGGCCAGCGGGGCGATTTCAATCTAGATATGGTGTCAAAGCAAGAATGAAACTAAGAAATGTAGAATTAGCACAAAGGGAAAAACATATCTGTCCAAGTTGTGGTCATAAAAAAGTAAAACGCATTAGTACTAGTATTTGGCAATGTGGAAAATGTAGTATCAAGTTTGCGGGTGGTGCATATTTACCAAAGACAGAATCCGGTCAAAACGTTGAAAAAATGTTAAGAGGAGGAGCAGTACCAACTCAAAAAGAAGCAAAAGAGGAAGATGAAAAGAAATGACTGGATATAAATGTGGACTTTGTAAAAAAAGTGTAAAATTCGATGTAAAAAACATTGGTATGCAATGTCCTTACTGTGGGAGCAAAATATTTTACAAAGAAAGACCAACTATAGCTAAGCGGATTAAATCAAAATAAATTGATTTTATGAAGAGTGCTAGATTTATTTTTAATTTTGATTCAGAGAAAGAAGCAAAGATTATTGCTGAAACACTACATCCTGAGATTAAACATAACATCCCTAAAACTAATGTTGAAATATCACTATCAGGATGTAAATTTTCACTTCATATAGAAGCAAATGATCTAAGTTCCTTAAGAGCTGCATGCAATTCATATCTAAGGTGGATTAACACAGCACTAAATGTGAAAAAAACAGTTTAAACCTCAATTGTCTCCTTTCTTCCAGGTCCAATGGATACTAAAGCAAATGGTATTTTAAGCTCTTTTTCTATGAATTCCAGATATTTTCGTGCTTCTTTTGGTAAATCTGAAACTTTTGAAGAAGAGCGCTCTATCTTTTTCCAACCATTGAAATCCTTAAAAACTGGTTTACAATTCTTTACGTCTTCGATATTTGCTGGGAAATAATCAATTTCTTTTCCGTTTAGTTTGTATTTTATACAAATTTTAACGGTTTCAAGACCGTCTAAAACATCAAGTTTTGTTATTGCAATCTTTGTTATACCTGACAGAAGGCAAGAGTGTCTAACTACAACTAAATCAAGCCAGCCACATCTTCTAGGTCTGCTAGTTGTTGTACCAAACTCATGTCCTTTCTGTTGTAGATGTTTACCATTTTTATCAAAAAGTTCCGTTGGAAGAGGTCCTTCTCCAACCCTTGTTGTATAAGCTTTCATAATTCCAATAATATCATTAATATGATTAGGTCCAATACCTGTTCCAATAACTGATCCGCCTGCAATTGTATGTGAAGATGTAGTATATGGATAGGTGCCAAAGTCAACATCAAGCATTGTTCCTTGTGCACCCTCAAACAATATATTTTTACCCAATCCTATTGCTTTATTTAGTTCAATATGAGTTGGAACTATAAAATCCTTTAAACTCGTTCCAAATCCTATATATGTATCCAAAATTTCTTTTTTATCAAGTTTGTTTTCAATTTTATAAACTTTAAATAATTTCTGTTTTACCGGTAGAATTTCATCTAATTTTTTACTAAGTGTTTTTTTATTAGTAAGATCGATTGCCCTTATACCTTTTCTAGCAATTTTATCACTATAGCAGGGGCCTATACCTCTTTTTGTTGTACCAATTTTTTTGTTACCTAAATTTTGTTCTTCAGCTCCATCAAGTATTTTGTGATATGGCATTATAATATTTGCTCTATCACTAATCATAATTTTAGGAATAATTCCACGAGATTTCAAATTTTCAATTTCATTAATTAGAACCTCAGGATCAATAACTACACCATTTCCAATCACACCAATCTTACCTTGAATAACTCCAGATGGAACAATATGAAGCTTGTATACTTCTTTTCCAACTTTTATTGTATGCCCCGCGTTATTGCCGCCCTGATATCTCACGACATAATTAGCATCTTTTGAATAATAATCAACGACTTTTCCTTTACCTTCATCTCCCCACTGGGTACCTATCACAAGATTAACTGTCATATTATTTCACTTATGAGAGATTAAAAAAGTATTAAATAAAGATGATGGCTTTTATCAAAGGTTTTATAAAAGAATGTTGATATGCCCAGCGGAAATGTCTGACAGCTTTAATTCATTTGAATCAAAAACTTTTGAAACCAATTTGGATATTGAATTATTAAAGCGTGAAATTGGTCAATTATTCCCTTTTTATGATTTGAGATTTGATGCTAAAACTGCTGCATTCTATTGTAGGATTGATGAGGAAACTTTAGAAGAAAAATTTGATATGCTTAGAAAGTCCCTTGCAGAAAAAGGATATATTCCAATGCTGAGGTATGAGAAAGGAGAACATATTATATATGTAATAAAAAAAATTAAGAAAAAAGAAAAACCTGTATGGATAAATATATTCCTCTTAATAGCAGTGATTATTACAACTATCATTACAGGTTCAATTTTGCATATTGGATATTCTGATATTTGGAGTTTGTCAAATCCAATGGAGATTTTAACTCCAAATAATTTATTTTTTGGAGCAATTTTTTTTGCCTTACCCTTGATGAGTATATTAATAATTCATGAAATGGGTCACTACTTTATTTCAAAAAAACATGGTGTTGCGACATCCTTACCATTTTTTTTACCAATTCCTCCAATTCTTCCTAGTTTCAACATTGGAACATTTGGAGCATTGATTTCAAGCAGGGATCCTATGCCAAATAAGAAGGCATTATTTGATATTGGAATAGCAGGACCTTTAGCAGGATTCATTGTTGCTATACCAGTAACAGCCATTGGTCTTATTACTGCAAAAATAATACCAGCAATTCCTTTAGATGAACTTCCTTCAGGACAAGCAGTTTTTAATCCTTCCTTTCTAATTGAACTTTTGTCAAGAGGAATATTAGATATTCCAAAAGGTTTTATGATTGAAATGAATCCAATTTTATTTGCAGGATGGGTTGGACTTCTAATAACTTCTATTAATCTTTTACCAGCAGGTCAGCTTGATGGTGGCCATATTTTCCGTGCAGTTCTTGGTGAAAAACAAAAATATGCTGGATGGATAGCAATTGTCATTATGATCTTTACGGGATGGTGGTTTTTTGCATTCATCATCATTTTTGCAATGGGTTTGATGCATCCACCACCATTAAATGATGACACAGGACTAGATATAAAAAGAAAACTACTATTCTTTGTTGCAATTGCTATGCTACTCTTATGTTTTATTCCCGACCCTATTTATGTGATACCTTAACAATTTTGAATAGTATCGCAAAAATTTAATACCTTTATATCAATTTACTTTTGAAGCGATACAAATGAAGACATACTTAACAATCATATTTAATAGTGAAGGAAGTTCTCCATCTCATGTAAGAGATCAACTATTGAACTTGGGTTTTAAAGTAACCAAAGGAAATTACGATTTTGTTTATGATTGGGGACAAGAGGATGCAAGTAAGGACGAACTAATATGGTTTGCTGACAAAGTACATTCTGCATTAAAAGAGGGTAATGTTTATTTTACAATTGAAACCGTTTAATTCTTTTTATTTTTCATTTCCTCAATACTTTTACTAAATATACCCATCAGAGTATGATATTCCCATTTTGATGGCATTGCACGTCCCATTATTCTTTTAAACATAATCTCAGTTTTTTCTTTTTTATGCTCTGGATAATTTATTTCTTTGAGTAACTGTGAAAAGTAATTGTAAAGTTTTTCTTTTTCAATATTTCCAATTGTTATCTTATCTCTTGGTTCATATTTTTGCTTAATATAAAGTGAATATAATATCAAACCAACAGAATGTGATAGGTTAAGGGATGGATACGAATCACTAGTTGGTATTCTAAGCATAATATCACATGTGGCGATTTCTTTGTTAAAAAGACCATAATCTTCTCTTCCAAAAACAAATCCAACCTTTCCATCTATTTTAAAAATCTTATCAGTTAAATCTTCGAGAATAACTGCATTTCTTAGATGTCTTTTGTCATTTTTACTCTCAATTGATGACGTAGCTACAAGATAATCAATATTTTTTATTGATTCTTCAAATGATTTAAAAATTATAGCATTATCAATAATTTTATAGGCATGCATAGCTCTAGAATAACATTCATCATTTAGTTCACAAGGATTTACTAGATATAGATTTTCAAAGTCAAAGTTTGCCATAATTCTTGCTACTGCACCAACATTTCCACTATATTTTGGTTCAACAAGTATAATATAAAACTCTGGAATTTTATCTCCCCATGATTAAGATTATTATTTAATACCTAATTCTCGTTCTTTTTCCTTTAACATTTTTCGATATTTGGAGGGTAGATGTTTGACAACACTTTTAAGTTCAGCATGTTTTTTTATTAGTTCTGAACGTTTGTTAGTATTTATTTCCTTTAAAATAAATTTTCTGTTGTTATAATATGTATACAAATACCATATACCAGTTCCAAATATAATAAAACCAATTATTAAAAAATATAAGCCCCATTCCAAAATCTCATTTGTGAGATTTAAAAAATTCATGGGATGATTCTCCAAAATACCTGTAATTCCAATAAAAAGGATAAAAAAACCAATTATTGCCAATATAATACTAAACAATAGTACAAATTCTCTAAAAAATCCTGTTATTTTTCCAGCCATTTTTTCTAACCTCTTTAATACGATTTTGCATATCTCATCCAAGTTGTGCCAGGTTTGCCACATACTGGACAAGAATTATTACACGCATTATCTTCTATTGGTTCTCCTAGCGTGTTTCCATCTAGAATATTTTCTATCTCAAGTGCACAATCCTTAATTCCGCACCATGGAAGTTCCACAATTCCTTTTAAATTTTTTGCTTCATCAATAGTATTAACCCTATTTATGTTTTCATTTAGAAGCCTATTTGCAGTTTCATACAAGTTTTTTGATAGTTTATTGAGTTCTTCTTTAATTATATTTACAGCAGAATCATTTGAAATAGATTGCTTTTCAGCAGTATCTCTTCTTACAAGTACAACTTGGTTGTTCTTTATATCTTTAGGTCCTATTTCAACACGTAATGGGACTCCTTTTAATTCCCAATCATAAAATTTATTCCCTGGAGTAATATCACGTTTATCAATATGTGATTTAATACCCTCCTTAGAGAGTTTTATATTTAGATCATCACATGCTTCCAAAACTACCTTTTCTTCCCCTCTGAATATAATTGGTATCAAAACCACTTGAACAGGTGCAACCTCAGGAGGCATAACAAGTCCTTTATTATCTCCATGTATTCCAACAAGAGCCCCAAGGATTCGCTCACTCATACCATATGTTGTTTGATGACAATAATTATGTTTTCCATCCTCACCTTCAAAAGAGATCTCATAGGGTTTTGAAAAATTATCTTTATATTGATGAATTGATCCTAGTTGTAATGTCCTAAACGAAGGCATTAATACATCTATACTTATTGTATAAAATGCTCCAGCAAATTTATCCCATTCCGGTCTCTTGCTTAGAATATATGGTAGACTAAGTTTTTCAAATAGTCTATATGCAATATCCTTGTCTTCTTGAATTTGTTTTTCTGCATCGTTAAAATCCACGTGACATGTATGGGCTTCAAAGAAATGAATTTCTCTAACTCTAATAAATGCACGTGTTTGTTTTGTTTCATATCTAAATGTATTTACAATTTGAAAAGTTTTTAAAGGTAAATCAGCATGAGATCTAATCCAAATTGAGAAAATTGGATACATTGCTGTTTCAGAAGTAGGGCGAAGAAGCCATCTTTCTTCAAGTTTATTGAGACCTGCATGACTAATCCAATAAACCTCACTACCAAATCCCTCAATGTGTTCTTCTTCTTTCTTAAAAGAGGATTCTGGAATTAACAGTGGAAAATTAACTTCTTGATGATCAGTCCTTATCATCTCCTCTCGTATCAATTGATCCACATGGGTCATCAATTTCCAACCATATGGTCTCCATACATTCATACCTTTGATTGGATACCTTTTATCGCATAAATCTGCAAGCTCAACAATTTCGTTGTACCATTCATTAAAATCTTCGGTTTTTTTAACCTTTGTCTCTGGCATAGGCTCCAACCTTCAAACCAAAAAAGAAAGATTACTATTAAAGATGACGGTTTATAAGGGATTAGACTCCTCGTCCTTCCTTTGCTTTTAAACGCAGTTCTTTTGATCTACATCTTCTACATCTTTCTGCTTTTGGTGCATTTAATGCTCCACATTTCATACAAACCTTTTTGTTTAACAACCGAGCTTCTGCTTCAGGAAATCTTGCCATTTCATAACCGCCTTTTTAGTGTATCGGAATAATAGAATCATTATTTAAACATAATGTACTCTAAAATTTTATGAAAAATCAAGCAAAACTATAACAATCTTTGGAATTTATAGAAATATTCTTAACCATGAATGTATATTTCTCAGCGGTGGAACATTAATGAAGGGGAGGACAACTTGTCCAAAATGTAAAAATGAAATAATTTTGGATTTACCCGATAAAGGAAAACATGAGGTTGTTTGCCCTAAATGCGACAATAAATTCTCAATTCAAGCAAAATGTGATGATTCTAAATCATTTGAAGAATGCTCTTGGGAAGAACATGGTGAACCTCGTAAAACTGTTTTATCCTCAATGAAACCAAAGACAAAAATGCCAATGATCGCTGCGATAATTCTTGCTTGTGTTTTTATAATAGGAATTACAACAGCAGCATTTTCAGAAAGTTTTATTGAATCATCACTGGACGTAGCTTCGTATGCTGGGTTGACAGGGTCTATGAAAATATTAGTTACTGATCAATCAAATAATACTCTGAGTAATGTTAAAATAAAAATTGATGATATCAACGGTGTTACAAATTCAGAGGGATATTTTTCTTCTGAAAAAATAGAATTAGGTATACAACAATTAGTAATCTCAAAAGAAAATTATAAAAATCAAACTCGTGAAATCTTAGTTACTCCTTTTTTCAAATCTGAGAGTATAATAAAGTTAGAAAATGAAAGTGGCAATGAAAAAAATATACAATTTAACAGTACAGGTTGTGCAATTATTTTAGTAATTTTTTCAGTTATTGCATTAATAGGAGCTATATCTTGTTTGAAACGGCAACATTTTGATATTGCAATTGTAGGGGCATTAATTGGTATATTTTCCTTTGGATTTTTCTTAATAGGATCAATACTTGCAATTATTGCATTTATAATCATTTTTAAATCTAAGGATGAATTTGAAAATGGAAAGAAGGGAAGGATCTTCTAGATGGATCATTCTTTTATTCATTCCATTTCTAATATGGATTATACTTCAGTTTATTGCTCCATTAATATTACCCTATGGAAGCGTTGATGACCTATCCGGAAATGTTGGAGTAGCTGATAATAAAATTCTGACAAATAAGATACCATCTCCATGGGATGCAATATATGATTGTGGTGATAGATTATGTCATCAACAAGCAGAGCGTTCTTTTTTTATTAACGGAAATCAAATGTCTTTCTGTAGCAGATGCACAGCTATATGGCTAGGTTTTGCTGTTGGACTGGGTTTCATGGTTTTTTACAAAATTAAACTTAATGAAAAATTTCTATTTTTAATAATAATCGGTATTGTTCCTATTGGAGCTGATGGAATTGGTCAACTCTTACAATTATGGGAAAGCACAAACATTATTCGATTGATAACGGGTCTTTTGGCAGGTATTGTTTGTGGTATTGCTATCGCGTTAATCATCGATGAAATAATTGAATTAATAGCCGTTAAAAAAACAAATAAACTAAATAAACAAAATTAAAAGAATTTATTTATTGAAAGTTTTGCCTAGATAGAATCAATAGGACTAGTCCGATTAGTGAAAGGATACTGGATGAAAACATGATTCCAATTGAAAATAAACCGATAATACTAGTTGCAATTGTTATATAATATAGTTTCTTTTTTATTGCTAGAAGACCACCTAAAATTGGAAAAACTGAAATAATAATTCCAATAATAGCACAAGTTTGAAGGAATCCAAGTAGTTGTTCATAAGTTATTGAAGGATTAATGACTTGAATTTGACTAATATCTATGAATGATTCAATTGTTATAGCATCTAATAGAAAAAATTGAATCCAATTAAATATTCCAAGAATTCCTGCAACTATTAGTAATAAACCTGCGATTGTTGTAAACGACCTTCTATTTGAAGACTGTTGAGATGCAGGTTCAATATTAACAGAATCAAAAGGTTTTTTTTCATCAAAATCAGAATTAAATCCTTTATTAAATTCCATATATACTCACATCAATTATTTATTTTTTATATTGTTTAATTTTACATCTTTTTTACTTTCATTTAATATCCTTGGCATTATTTTTTTAGTAGCATACCAATAAACAATTAAACCATATATTATCAGAATTACTTGTAAATGTCCAACATTATATAAAGCTGTAAGAAAAATCGTAAAAGTTACTGGTAGATATACCAATATTGAAAACATTAGATATTTTCTCAGATTGTAGGTATATATCCCATAAGCAATTCCTAATCCTGTTGCAGCATGCATTAGAATAATTCCAAAAGAACCCAATGCTACTAACACAACTAAAAGATCATTTCCACCTTCTACATTTGTAACAATTATTGAAAATGGAGTAAATATTGAACCAAAACCAAGTCCAAGGGAAAGGCCATAAACTACAGTTTCTTTTTTACCATGAAATCTAGAGACGTTTAAAATTATGGTTTTAACCAGCTGTTCAAGTATTGGAAATAGAATAATAAACCAAATACCCACACCAACGGTGTACCATTCAATTAAAATAGAAATAAATCCTGCAATTATACCTGAAATGAAAGTAAGAAAGACTATTTTATCTTTATAAAAGCCATCATACCCCTTTAAACTTACAAATAATAAAACAAGGGCCGGAATAATCCCTAGAAAAAGTAATGTTTGAGGTAGAACGCTCATATAGAATCACGAGTGAAATAGAGAAGAATATATTAAAGCCCATCGATTACCTTGATAGTGTTTTAGGAGAGTGTATTATGCTAAAAACTCCAGTTATTGTTTTAAATGTTAAAACCTATGCTGAAGCAACAGGAAATAAGTCAATAGAAATCGCTATGCTAATGGACAAAATATCTAAAGAATCTGGAGCTAGTATGGCAATTGCCGTACAACCAACAGATATTACAATATGTTCAAATAAAGTATCAATACCAATTTTTGCAGAACATATCGACCCAATTAAACCAGGGAGCCATACAGGTTGGATTCTACCAGAGGCAGTTAAAATAGCAGGAGCGGTTGGAACGCTTGTAAATCATAGTGAACATAGGTTAAAATTAGCTGATATTGATGTTTGTATTAATCGAGCAAAAGAACTCGACCTCGATCATATTATATGTTCAAACAATGTTGCAACATCAAGAGCAATTGCAGCATTTTCACCTAATTTTTTAGCTGTTGAACCACCAGAACTTATTGGAGGAGATATATCAGTTACAACGGCAAATCCAGATATTATAAGTAAAAGTGTTGAAGTTGTTAAAAATATTGATAATAAAGTAAAAATATTATGTGGTGCTGGAGTAAAAAACGGAAAAGACGTATCCAAAGCAATTGAGCTTGGCGCAGATGGTGTTCTTTTAGCCAGTGGAGTAGTAAAAGCAGAAGATAAAGAAAGTGTCATCCGTAACCTAGCATCCGGATTATAGTTGATATTTCAATTATGATAGAAAATCGAGATGCTTTATTTTTTTAATTTTCTTATTTTAAACTCTCCGATCCCTATAGGGATGATTTCTATCTCATCTCCATCCTGAATATCATGTGCTTTAGCTATTTGGCTAGGTATCGTCAGAACTAGACTACTACCTACCACTCGAGCTTTACGAGTTAGAGGCATATCCCATCCACCACACGTTGTAATGTATACCTGAATATATATATGTTTTGATTTTTTTTAATATATCCAAACATATTTATCATGTGTTAGGAAATTTAACAATAATCAATAAATTAAAAGATTATGAATATTAGTAAAAAAACTTCAGGTTTGGGTTATTTTTTTAACTTTACCAAATTCCTTTTTAGAAATTGTTTACAATATAATTATGTTTTTAACTTTGATTAGTTTTTTAGCATTCAACAGATATAGACGGTTTTTTACTATTTTCATGAATCCATGTATTTTTGTTACAAATGTTATAAAATCATTAAAATTGTCTTAATCATGCTATAATACACCAATATTCCAATTTTTAATTAATGTATAGAAAAACCAATAGATCCATTTGAAATATGGAAAAAGCTCGATCAAAAAATTGGAAAAGAATACTTGAGACCAACACAAAAACAAGAAATGCTCATTATATAATCTATAATCTAAAATATTGATTTTTATTCGGCAGAATTTAAATGTTTTTTGAGATCGATAATGTATATGGGTCTTGTAAAACCTGACAACGATAACTTATGAGTCGAATTAGGAATAACATCATCGGATTTTGAAAAGATTGAAGCGGAAATTTCTTCCAGGTCAACGCCAACTTTTTTAAAGGCCTGTATATCTTCTTCTGTTACATCCCAACAAACAATACAATTAATTTCGTCAAACATTTTTTTGGCATCAGAAAAATCTTTTATGATATTTTTTAATTTAGATTTAAATTCAATTACTAATTTTTTACTACCCCATAAAGCATAAAGGTCATATTTGCTCCTGTAACCCATTGTTAAAGGTGTTATGTCGCTTATTCGCCCATTACCAATGCATTCAAAAAATAGTGCAAATACGCTTGCTTCTTGATTTCGTGGGTTCTTTTTCAGTTTAATTCCTTTAATAGTTAAATTGAGCATTTTATCTATTTCTGCAAATATTTCGTCCCTATCCCACTCTGAAGTTACAGTAACTTCTCCAGATACGTACTTAGTTACAAATTTCAAATAATCATTGAATATCTGTCTTGAATATTGCTGTATTAATCTAGATTGAGCACCAGGTAGTGATTTTCTGCCAATATCAAATTTAAGCATCGGGTCCTCAATAAGTATGAATATATTGGCCCAATAACCAGCATATCCTGTACTTGGACTATTTGTAGGAATCCCCGTAGGCATACCTTTTACAGATGTAAAAATTCCCTCCTCGAATTTTGCGTATCCAAAACGATCTAACCATTCCTCTCGTTCCAATTGATCTTCGTCACATAATTTATTTTTTACCGAAAGTATATCCCAAACTTTTCTTTTTGGAACAAAACATGTGACATACTTTAACTTTCTTTGATCACTGTGCTTAAATTCCCCTTTTTTATAAATAATCCTATCTTTTAGTTTTTTTCTTTTTTCAGCATCTGTTCTTTCTGCAGATCTTGCAAATGTGACAAAATCGTCATAATCAATTATAGAATTTGAAGGTAGATTTTCATATATTAACCAATATTTATATGGTAATTCTTCTTCAAAATCATTACCACTTTGGTCTTTAAAACGTAATATTATCTTGACATTCTTGTCTTCTTCCCAAATAGATTTAGTATTACCTAAAGCAGTTTTTGTTCTTAATATAAATTTTAATTGTTCAAAAGTCCATGTAAAAATCGGGCAATCAATTGTATCTGTCAAAATTAGTTCTGTTCCAAAAAAAACATCATCTAATTTATTATACACTAAAGTAAGCGGTTCATTATCTGACCTATGTTTCCAATTGTGCCCATCTGTTACTTTACCAATGCTTGTTCCATTTTTATTACCAGATTTAATTGAAAAATGATTACATGAGAACATTACAAAAGTTAGACCAACTCCTTTCTCACCTATTGAAATGGCTTTCCCTCTTTTATTTGTTGAAAATGGTTTTAAAAGTTCTGGTAAATCATTCGGATCTATACCAATACCGTTATCAACAAGTCTTATTTTTTTTAACTGAGAATCAATTTCTAAAACTATTTCACCTGTTTTATTGTCTGACTCCCTAATAGCGTCTATAGAGTTTTGACATAATTCAGCCAATAAATCCCAGTCATGATTGTAACTATCATCAATTTCTAATATTTGATGTCTAATTTGATTTAAACCAGGTTTTAAAAAATCTGCGATTTGTTTTTGACACATTATTTTTGAAAAGAAGTATATCCTTATATATTTTAAGGCTCACAATAGTTTAGATGACCATAATAAAAATAAACCCTGTTGCAATCCTGTTTTTACATCTAAACTCCCTGCTTTACAGAAGAAAAACACCCTTTTAAGACATTATTACTCCTTATTCCCTCCTGGAGAATTTGACTATTTGCAATCTATCTTAAAAAAAGTAGTTACTATTTTTTTGGTTTTTTAGTTTTCATCTCTGTTATAATACTAAGATCTTTTAATGTGTTACCAATTGCAGAACGTACAAAATCAGATCTGTTCATGCTATAGCCTAGTTCTACAGCTCGATCAATACCTTCTATTGTTTCTTTGGATATCACAATATGTAGAGTAGGTTTTACATCCATAGTATGGACATAGCATAAACCTTTTATATACATTGCTATTACATAGTTATTACATACTATGTAACTTGTATGTGATGGTAGGTGATGAATGAAATGAAGAGAAAAGTAATAGTTGGTAAAAAAGGCAAGATAACTCTACCAAAAGAGATGCTTGATGCAATGAATTTAAAAGAAGGGGACACTATTAAATTTGAAGTGGAATGGTTTCATCAAGAAAATCCTCATAAGGATTACAAGGGAGTAGTAATATCAAAAGCATAAATTGGAGGATTTGAAACATGGAAATACCGATAAATAATAAGATTGGAGATATATATTCCGATCTTATAGAAACACAATGCTCAATAGATTATGATAAATTGAGACCAACAGATATTACACGACATATTTTAATGATATTTGAAGAAAGAAATCTCAAAGATTTAACAGTAGATATAGTACACGGACTTATACAAAAAATACATGAAAACTTCGAAGTACATGATTATTGTAATATGACTGATTTTATAGGTTTTAATTTGTTAAATGAAGTTACTGAAACTATAAATTTTTACAAGGAAAACGACAAAAATAATAATCCAGAGGAATTAAACAATGACTGAAAAAGATATACATGAAAAAGATATACATGAAGGAGAAATCCAACATCTAGTTCAATGTTATGATGAAGAAGATATGTTTGAGCATCTATCAGGGAAACCAATAAGAGAATCAGACCTGAAAAAGTATAATCTAAAAGAGGGGGATAAAATTAGATATACTATTGATAAAGATGGATATGCAGTTGTGGTTAGCAAATTAAATGAATAAATCCTTCCTGTAATAGTTCCAATATCAGGGAAAAAGCAACAAAATCACCAAAATATATTTGCAATAGATGCAAGGAAGAATTTGATAAACCAGAAACATGATTTTTGTTTCCATACCTGTTGCTTCTGGTTAGTATAGTTATTTTAAAATGAAATCGTTCTATATAAAGCAATTATTGCAACTATTATTACAAACAAAATTAAGAAATATCTTACTAATCTTATGTGTTTTTTTAGCTTTGGTTCTAGGATTTTTTCACTATATTTTATCAACTTATCACTTGAATTGGGTGACATAAATGCAAAAGTAAAAATTGCAGTCAATACAATAAAGGTAGTTATAAAATCAATGTCTGAGATTGGTTCGCCCTCGGTATTTACAAAGTGTAATAGAAGTAAACTAAACATGTAGGAACTGAAAAATCCCCAAAAATTGATAAAATAATCATTTTCTGTTCTTGTTAAATAGATGTAATATAAGATCGCAAACAGGATGAATAAACTAAATAAAGGGATTATCGACTGCTTTGAATACGCTAAAAGAAAACCACTTATTATTAGAAAAACTTGCATTATTCTTTCTCTTGTCTGAATTTCCCGATAACGTTTCTCATCTTTCATTGTATTTTTCTTCCTCAACAATTATAATTATTCAAATGAGTAATAGTTAATTATACTATTTAAAAATAACAGAAATGCCGTCATTTTAACACAGCTGAAGATCCTGCAGAAGACTATTTTGCCGTCAAAAAACTCCACGTGGAGTCAGGATCTGTGCGATATCACTTTCAAAATGACGACATTTTAGCATTCTGGGTTTAAAGAAAAACCTTTTTTCGCAGATACAGTAAAAAAACAGATACAACTAAACCTATCATTGGAAAAGTTATCTCACAGCAAAAATCAGTCATATCCAATAGATTCATTATATTTACTCCATTAACTTTCCATCTTTTTCTAATATTGTTTATTTGTTTCATTAATTCCCTTTTAGTTTTAAAACACAGCCATATTCAACATAGAAATAATATTCAACATCGGGATAAATAAAAATTAGTTCATTTATCTCCTTAGTTTCAAACCAGGCACAAACCCCAAAATCTGGATCAGAATTAGTAAAAATATTGACATCCCCACCGGTACCAATAATTGATGATATCGCTTTTTCAACCTCTATTTTTCCTGAATCTGGAAAAACACATTCCGGGAATACCACAGTATTATATCGATTTCCCCCGGAACCTTCCGCATTTAATTGTTGTTTAAAATTACACGAATCATTAAAAAAACCTAGGCAACCTGAAAAAGCAGATACAATAATAAATAAAACTATTAGAATAAGAGAGATACTGGATTTCTTACTAATATTTCTGATACCTTTTTTCATCTTTTATCAACTCTATACGATTAAATATACCTCACCACACCACACCAAAAAATAGACAGAATTATACTTGTTAATCTTCCTCGACTATGACATAAACAGATTTACCTATCAACTCAAAGGGTAATGTGACCTTACCGCTCGAACTATTAGATTTGTGTACTCTCCGTTGATAGATCTGTTCAAATTTGATTTCTTTAAGAACCAATTGACCTTGAGTTTTTTTTACTGTCATGGTTGCCATCTGTCCTAAATATATAGCCTATAATTAGAATGAATATAGTCTACAATATTAATATTTTTCGAACCTGAAGAAGATAAGGAGGGATTGAAAAAACATGTTATCATAAAAGTATTCATATTAAAATGCCGTCAAAACAAACCATGATCAAGATCTGGCCATGCTGGAAATGACGGCAAAATAGCATGGTCCAGGATCTAGATCTATATCAAAATGACGGCAAAACACTATTTAGATATCATTATAAAAATTAATGTGAAGATATCTACCACGTGGGCCCAAGAATCAAATAATGATAGATTGAAGATAAAGTATTAGAGATCAATTAATCAATATACTATAATGATATCACACTCTATGGTAGGATACACAATCAGAAAAATAATACAAAACAAGTAATTACTTCAAGAGATTAGTATTGAATAAACAAGAAAATTATAAGAAATATTGAGAAACTCATTCATCAGATCCTGGTCCTTCTTATCTAGATGATAGAAGATTAGAGATCAATAAATCTATAGTATTAATGATATCTCTCTCTATGGTAGGATACACTAAGAAAGATTCATAATAAAATACAAGATTATATCTAGAAAAATTCTAATAAAATTGAAAGATTAATGCAAGACTATGCAAGATTTCCATTTTCTTTTATATCAATCGATGGCTCATCCAGAACTCTATATTGACCATGGCCTAATCTAGATGATAAAGATTAGAGATCAATTAAGTCATTACAATTACTTATAATATATTTCCCATCCCATTAGTTGTTTTAAAAGGTTAGTTAGTTATCACTTCTTCATTATTCTGAAGAAATTCACCATGAATATCACATACACTTTGATAACTTGCCTTGTATTTTTTAAATAGAAGATTAGAGATAAGAAAGTCAATACAATTAATTAATAATATCTTTCCCATCCCATTAGTTGTTTTATAAAAACATACATACATACCAAATCAACCATTACTCCTGTAAAAATTAAAAAATAAATGTACACAATGGTAGGTTTTAAATATTTTAGATCTACTTCGATCTATGTTTTAGTATCTATTTATCTTTCTTAACAAATCTACCCGTATTATCCCGTGGTTGATCTATCTTATTACCACGGACAAAACGACCATGACCATTCCGACCACTACCATCTATAGACACATCTGAATCTTTATCGTCTAACTCCAAGAGTTTATGTTCTAAGTTCCTAGTCCTCTCTTTTTCATCATAATAAGAATTCTTCCAAGAGTCCACAGATTTTTCCAGATCTTTAATCCTTGAATGAGTTTTTTCTAACTCTAGGAGTTTATTCCTGATTGCATCTGTATACAGATTAAAATATTTCTTTCCTTCAAATTTAATAAAACCGTGGTCAATAAGAGACACCAATGATTCCTCGCTATCTACAAAGATTACTTTTTTACCACGGACCGTATTAGTCATTTCCAATTATACCTCCTCAATTTCTTTTTATAAATTTTTTAAATTTTACAACATTAATCGCGTGTACTCCTCTATGATCTTCAACCAAGTCAAAGACCACAGGATCATCTTTTTTAAGAAAAACAGGAATGTTAGATACATCTGATTTATGAAAGAAAATACCCACGGAGTCACCATTTGAATCACTACTATTGATGAATCCGTATCCCTTTTGAAGATTAAATGATTTAATTATTCCATTCATGTTTTATATTCTCCTGAAAGAATTTGAAATAGGATTAAAATTTACAACATAGACCTCTGGATTTGAAGAAGACGGATTTTTAGGGTTGATTTCATCCCATTTCCTAAAAAATTCCTCCCGGGTATAACCTCCCTCACACCAAGCATCCTTGTCAGAAATATCAAGTAAAAATTCTTTATGAACACTAATTATGAAGAGCTCTGCGAAAAACTCTTTAGAAAGCATCTTTGTTTTTGCTTTATGAATAGATCCAGGTTTACAACGTGGTTTTTTCCAGATACATCTAGTCTGGATTTTAAGGCCCTGTTGAATCAGTCCTATATGCTCAGGTTTAAACAAAATCATTATTTCATATCCTTACAATTTCGTGGGTTTCCAACATTTACCATCAAATAAATAGGGGCACCCACAACAATTTTTACTCCCCTGATAATCACTACAATCATTCATTTTTTCAGATCCATTATTTACCATCTAAATCCTCCCTATTTTCATTAAAATAATTATCATCAGAATCAATTTTTAAAGTAGTTTCAAAAGAAGAATCTGAAACAACTTGTTTCAAAATCCTTTCAATACGATCTATGTCTTTCAAGCTTTTTTTATTCATCCGTCTAGCAATTTGCAGGGCAGGTAATTTTTCAGATCCTAGAATTTTTTCTATTTGCTGAATTGTCATCTTATATTTTGATAAATCAATTTCTGGACCTGTTTTTTCAACAGTAGTATTTTCATTTTGAATCGTTTCTAACGTTTTCTGTTGATCTTCTTTATTTATCTTTTCTAATTTATCTAAATCTCTCTCTTCAAAATATTTACTATACCGTTTTTCGTCTCTCTCACGTAAATATTGCCTTAAAACTAAGAAAACCGCGAAAACCTTCCTGTTGAATGGTATTTCATGGCCTAAGAAAACCAAAGAAAACCCATCGTCCTTCTTATTTTTTGGTTTTCTTGGTTTTATTTTATTATCAGAAAACCACTTTTCTAAGATATCGTCATCGTCGGTTTTCTTGGTATTCTTGGTTTTATTAATGATTTTATCTATTTTTTGTTGTATCTCATACCATGTCGGGATAGCATTGAAATTTAATCCTGGTGAATATTGATAAGTAACGATGTTTTTGTTAGCATTTTCATCTGGCCTCTGACTTTTAACTACTAATTTTGTTTTAACTATCTTTGCTAAATTTCTATAAAGCCAATCTTTGCTTTTATCACATTTAAGAAAAATCTCTGCGACGCTCATTGGTTCGACGTTTTCTTGAAGTATTGTAAGGACATCTCGGTACTCCTTACTCATTGGTATCATTTTAGGATTTGAAGTAGTATAGATCAACACTAATCTCGCGATCATATAGTCATCTGGTGTTGTAATCAGTTCTCCGTTCTCTGTTTTTTTCCTCTGGGCTTGATGAAAAACAGCACTTGCACAAATATAAATTAAAAATCTATGAAAATGAGTTCTCATAAGAATGTCATCTGGAAAAAAATGCTGTATTAATTCAGCATAAGGTATTATCACAGAATATGAATCTAAACTAATCAAAGCACTTCTCAGAATATTGTCAGGTTTATTGATTTCCCTTCCTGTAAATGCTTTTGAAATTTTATCCTTGACTCTCTTTGTTTGATCTATGGTATCGTTTAAACTTCCTATTGGAAAACGTCTTAATCCCTCGTCTTCAAGGTTCGCATGGTGAGAAGTAAGAATCATACAGGGTTTACCGTTGACTATAGGTTCTATGACTTTTTGATCTTTCAGCACTGCTGCTTTAGAATTTCCACTAGCCATTACCTTAAAAGTAGAGCAATTTAGAAGATCTTGAGTAATATCTTCAAAATGAATTACTTTTCCATCCCAACTCCAATCTTTTTCATCAGCATGCCAATAGGTAAATACTTGATTGCTCATTTTTGTTACATGTAAATGATTTTTTTCTGGAATTATTGTTTTAAGGACTTTTTTTGTAGTATGATCTTTTCCTATACCTGTTGTATCAGATAATAGTAAATTTCTGCTTTCTGGTGTTGCATTTTTAACTAAACGAGTTGACGCAATAATTATTAATGTAATTATTGTGTCTTCTTCACCGGCTACACCGTTATTCTGCACTTCTTTAATTGTTTTGATTAAGAGTTCAGGATCTTTAAGAAATTTTTTTTGTTTTTCATGTTCATCTTTAATAATTTCTTTTGCAGGTTTAAACTCTGATTCTTTGAATTCTTCCGGGGTAACAAAATAAGTTTTTCTCCAACATCCACCTTTGGACTTATGCAGGCAACGTCCAATTTTACGGCCAATTTTATCTTTTTTAATTGGATGGTTTTTTGGTATTTTTTTACCGCATCTAAAACACTGTAATTGTTTTTTCTTTTCTTCTAGTTCTTTCTGTCTTTCTAGTTCTCTGATTTTCAGATCCTTAACTGTTTTCTTAGAATTCATGGTGTGAGTCTCCGATGTCTTTCCTCCATACGATCAATTATGTTCTTCATCATTTGAATGTCTGATTCCATAGATGCTAGTTTAAGCCTCATTAGTTCCAAGTCGTTCAAAGTCTGTGTTTGCATCCCATCAACCTCCGTTTCTCCTTCTGTTTTCATCAGAAAATTTTCTATCTTTATGGATATCCAAGATTTCTTCAATTCTAATACTTTTAAAACCGCCGTCTTTGTGTAATTTCAGTAAAATAGTTTCTTGAGTTACCTCTATTAACTCTCCAAAAAAGAAGTATGGTATTTCCCTAAAGCGATTTGGTACCCCGATACAAACAAAAAATCCAATAAAACTAACTAAATTCTGCCGTTGCATCCCCAACTCGCCTCACTTTTTTTATCTTATTTTGTGTCTTTTTCATTTCCACTCACCATCATTTACATCTTATTTTTTTTAGGTGAGATCCCGATCCCTTCCACAAAATCAATTTTTTAACTCAGATATTTGTTGATTAATATTTTCTAATGCCTCTTTTACCGTCAGACCTGTTTCTTCGAACAATTCATTTGCGGTCCGATATTTGGTAAAATCCATCATTGCTAAAAAGAGTTAACCGGAATTATATAATACTCTCTATTTTTTCAAAAAATATGGTTTTGCCGTCAAATTGAAGTTGATATCGACTGGATCCTGCGATGGTCCATGTTGTTTTGACGGCAAAAAGGTGTTCTGCAGGATCTCAACGTGCATCAAAATGACGGCAAAATAAATTCTAGTAAATTATCTCAAATTAATAAAATTACAGAAAATCATTTAGAATTCAACTTATTTTTGATTTTTTCTTGTTCTACTTGCATTTCCAATAATTTAAGCAAGTGTTCTTTTTGATTCATCAAAAATTCCATTTTTCCCATCTTTTCCTGCAATTCTTTTATCTGTATATCTTTTTCATCAAGCCGTTTCGTCGTCTCTGTTGATGTATCAGATTCAAAGATTAATAAACAACTGGCATGTGTATCATATTCAGTTTTCAATTTGGTCTCCATAACTTTATTCTCAAATTTATATATGTTATCTAAAAATGTAGTGTGACCTCCCATGTAGTTTATGAATTCTTCATTTGTCCGGTCAAACATTAAATTTGTAAACCAGAAACGACGGATACTGTGAACATTATACATATATCTGGGGTATTGTAATTTTGGATTGTTATCTTTTTTATTGTACGGGTGTCCTGCTTTTTCGAGTAGATTCTCCCACATTCTTCGAGCCGTAACATAATCAAAAGGAAATATCCTTTTTTCTAATTGAATAATTTCTTCTTTTGTAAGTTCCTCCCCATCTTTAGAAATAATCCAATTATTATAAACAATACCGTTTGATTCTGCAACCTTCTTCTTGGTTAAAGTATAACCCATTTTTTCAAATTGATTTCTTACAAATACACTGGTTTTATAGCGTTTCTGTAGCATCCGCTTTCTTTCAGGTATCCAAAGCTCTAATAGTTCTTTGGCTTCGGTTGTAAAAAAGGTATATCTTGGTATCTCAAATTTTGCTTTATCTGTTAGCATTACCTTTTTTTCGTTTAAATCAATGTCATCAAATGTCAGGTTCAATGCTTCATCAATTCTTAGCCCTGTTGATGCTAATAATACAAATAAAGACCGTGATTTTACACCTGTAGCATAGCTTAAAATCTTTTTAAGGTCATTACCTGTCGGAGTTTCTTTCTTCGTCAAAGGTCTACTTCCTCCTTTTTTCAGGTTATTTCTGATTTGTAGATCTTCCCATGTTAACTCAGGTATATCGATTCTATTTCTTGTCAAGAACTTTTTTAGTATTGATAACATTGTTTTCTGGGTTTTCTTAGGTTTATCCTCTATCTTTTTAGCATATTCAAATAAGAGGTTCTGTATTTCTTCTAGTGGTAGTTGTACTAATTCATCTGGTTCTTTTTTAATCCTTTCAAAAAAAGCTTTCAAATATACTCTTACAGTATCTCGTGAATCTTTATTTTTGTAGTATTTCACAAGATATGATTCTATTATTTTTGGATGCCAATCATGGGTTCTCATTTAATAATTCACCAATGCTGTAATGCACCCAAAGTTAAAATACTTTCTTATTGCTTACGCTTTCCAAATTCCTTTTTTCGTTCTTTTGATGTTAAACCTGTGGCTTCTAAAAGGAATTCATTCCATTTTTTTATGATACTTGGGTCGCCATATACTTTTTTAGGTGGTTCAATATCTATAGCAAGAAAGTTTTTATCCTGTTTCATATCAATTTTTCCAATACCTTCGACCTCAAATGTTAATCCTTCAAATATGTCTCCTTTTGTTCCAAAATATCTCTGAATTAATGAGTTGATATCTGCATTATGACCTTTCTTAATCCTATATTCTCGCATGTACAATCCCATCCAGACATCTAAATCCCAAATATTAAATTTTGGTTTTTCTATAACTCATAAGCTTTTTCAACTGCTTCTTCAGCAGAATTAGTAATATAATAATGAGATTCAATATCCTGCATTAAATTTCCGTTTATTATTTGATCAACACATCCCCCTGTACCTTTTATAAGGATAAGAGGTTTTTCAGAAACCATACTAAATGATATTTCATTTAGTGTTCCCCATCTACCACCGATAGCAATAACAGCATCACCTGCGTTTGCCACTAAATAATTTCTTATATTGCCGATATTTGTTGGAATTGCAATATCGATAAATTCATTAGCTTCATTTTTTATATTAGGTAATATACCAACAGTAATTCCATTTTCTTCTTTTGCACCTCTGCATGCTGCTTTCATCACACCTCCAAGTCCACCACAAACAAGAACACCGCCTCTATGAGCAATTAGTCTACCAACTTGCTCAGCTACTTCTAATGCATGTTGTGATAAATTATTATCATCAACATCACTTCCACAAATCGATATTACCTTTTTCATTGAAAGGCCTTAATTACAAATTGTTTTTAACCATTTCTCCCAAAAATATTATAAATACCCCATCCTTACACTACAATTCTCACATCTGGTGTTATGGTCTATGGCAAAGAAATATACTAAGACAAATCCTGCTCTTACAGCATTAATTCACGAGCTGAAGAAGCAGGCAAATGAAAATGATGCACCTATTTGGAAAGATATAGCGTTAAGACTAGAGAAATCTTCGAAGAACTGGTCAGAGGTTAATCTTGATAGAATAGATAAGTATACAGGTGAAAAAGAAATAGCTCTTATACCAGGCAAGGTATTATCCAATGGAAATCTGTCTAAAAAAGTTTCAATTGCTGCTTGGTCATTTTCTGAGAAATCTCAAGAAAAAATTAAAAATGCTGGCGGCAAATATATGACAATTCAAGAACTTATTAAAAGCAATCCAAAAGGTAAAGATATTAGAATATTGGGTTAATTATGACAACTATTATTGATGCAAGTGGGGCAATACTTGGTAGACTCAGTACATTTACTGCTAAACGTTTGCTAAACGGAGAAGAAATTGCTGTAGTTAATTCTGAAAAAGCAATTATATCTGGTAAAAAATCATCAATTAAAAATCGCTATAAACAGAAAAGAGAAGTCGGGACATACCGTAAGGGACCATTTTATCCAAGGATGCCTGATATGATTGTAAAAAGGACAATTAGAGGTATGATTCCTTATCAAACACCTCATGGCAGAACTGCCTTTAAAAGGTTGAAATGTTATATAGGTGTTCCAAAGGAATTTGAAGGGGGAAAATTTGAAAGTATTAAGGCAGCTGAAAAACAACCTATTGATTATTTAACAATTAAAGAATTATCAAAATCATTAGGAGCAAAGATTTAATGGCTAAAAAGGTAATAAATACATCTGGAAAAAGAAAAACTGCTGTTGCAAGAGCAAACGTTCAAAAAGGAACTGGGCTTGTGAGAATTAACAGCAAACCTGTTGAGCTTTATGAGCCTGACATTGCTCGTTGGAAAATACTTGAGCCAATAAATATCGCAAGTGATCATGTAAGTAAAGTAAACATTGATGTTAGTGTACAGGGAGGTGGTTTTATGAGTCAAGCAAATGCAGTTAGAACAGCTATTGCTAAAGGACTAGTAGAATTTACGGGGGACCCAAGTTTGAAAATTGCTTTTTTAGACCATGATAGAAGCTTACTTGTAAGTGATTCAAGAAGAAAAGAACCGAAAAAGCCTCTTGGACGTGGTGCAAGAAAAAAGAGGCAGAAGTCATATAGGTAAGTAAATAACTTACTGCGAAATCATTAAATATTCCAATTGTATTCTACTTTTTGATAATTATGGATCCAATTGAGGAATTTTTAAAAAATAAAGGTAAGGTTACTCAAAAAAACTATAGGTGGGTTTTAAAACAATATTTCGATGATATTAAACAAGATCCAGAGGTTTATTTTCAAAGTAATAGGAATTTTAAAGATGATATTCAAAACTGGTGGAACATTCATAAAAGCGAAGTTCCAAAGACCAGGAATACAAAACTTGCAATACTCAGAGGACTCTTTGAAGAATACTCAAAGATAATTAGTGATTTACCACCTAAGTATTTTAAGAAACTTAGAAAACAGCAAAAAGGATCCAAAAAAGCAACAACTGATCATATTTTGAAAAAAAATGAATTTAAAAAAATATTGGCACATGGAACTATCAAAGACCGCGCTTTTTTTCTTTTTTTAATAAGTTCAGGTTGCAGAGTTGGTGAAGTTTTACAATTAAAACTTACAGATGGATTTGTTAAACGATTGGAGAACAATCCACCACAAATAGAGATATCTGGAAAATTCACTAAAACTGGAAATCCAAGAACTGTGTTTATCACACCAGAATCAAAGGAAAACCTTGAAGAATGGCTGAAAATCAGAAATGATTATATTAGAACAGCAGTCAAAAAATGCAACAAAGAAAAAGGTGGAATATGCACAAAAGATCCAAATGATGATCGGGTGTTTCCATTCAGTTATGATGTTGCTTGGACTTCCTGGAATAGGTTAGTAAAAAAAACTGGTCTTGGTGAAAGAGATGAAACAACCAATAATTACAAACTGCATATTCATTGTTTAAGAAAATTCTTTTTAAGTAAGTTGAAACTTGAAATTCCTGAAGTTGTTGCAGAGATACTTGCAGGTCATGAAGGATACTTGCAGGGAACATATGATAAATACTCATTAGAAACACAAGCAGAATTATACAAGAAGGGAATGAAACATCTTACTATCTTTGATACAACTTCAAGAGAACTTGAGGAGACAAACGAAGAAGTAAATAAGCTTAAATATCAAATCGATAACAAGGACAAACAAATCAATGAAATGCAGGATATGATGCAAGAGATGAAAGCACAGATCCTGGAGCTTAGACTTGAGAAACTTGAAAAGATTAATGGATTAAAAAAGTGATATCATTTCCAGCTGACCTGTTGGCCATTTTTGATATCATTTTTGCTGTGATATCGTCTGGATCCGGTGCTATTGTGATATCAAAACAATGATCAGCTGGATCTACAAATGATATCATTGGTTGATTTTAAATCCCTAATAATTATTCTGTAAACTATAGTTATCGCTATAAATATGAAATTTTGAATAAGCAATCTCTATTGGAATTGCAAGTTTTATAAACTCTTTATTGTCCCATCCCCACTGTATCAATTCCTTAATTTCACCTAATGATAAATCATAATCTTTATAAAAAAAAGATTTACTCCAAATTCTACAAAATTCTTCAAGATATGAATCAACAGATTTCTTATCTTTTAAATTAAATAGTTTATTCATAGCATCAGAAATATTTTTTCTAATTCTTATTTCTTGATTAATGTTAATTTCTTTTTTTAGAGGATAACCAAAAACAAAAAAGAATAAAGTTTTTGATGTACAAATATCAGCACCCTCATATAAGTTTAAAGCAATATAATTAAAAAAAATACCATATAAATGATCCTTAATTTCACTTAATATATTTTTTATTTTACTGCTTTTAGTGTTTCTTTGTAAAATATCTATAAGCTTGTCTCGTTCTTCAAAAAATCTTTTTTCCTTAATTTTATATATTTCATCCAGAAATATATCAATTTTCTTTAAATTATTCATTACCAAATTTCGATCATTCTGATTAAAAATATTCTTAAATAAATCATCTGATAATCCATAAATTATATGTTTTTCTAAATCATCTTTGCCTTGAAAAGCTTTTATTTTGTCTGATGGAAAAAAATCAATAGATTCTTTATTCTGATTTTTTAAACTCTCTTTATATGCAATATCATTTATAAAGTATTTAACTCCTTTATCATGGCCCTTACCATGTCCCTTTTTATGTATTAAATCTAGATCTTCTTCTCCCAATAGCTTTAGATAATATTTTAATTGTCCCCGATTCTTAATAATCCCTCTTTTAATAACATTATTTTTTTCTAATGACTCTAATCTTTTTCCAAAAAAGGTTTTCATTCGCGTTATATTCCGTTTCAATTCTGGATCATCTTTTATTTGTTTATTTGATGCATATTCAATTTGAAGTGCATATCTGATAAATCTAGGTGGTAATCCTTCTTCTTTGTATATACTCAAAAGATTAAGGATACTTTTTGTAATTTTATTTTCAAATGCATCTTCAAATGTAATTGCTTTTTTTATGGTTATCTCTCCTTAGTTGTGGAATTTTAAATGATACAAATCACACAAATGATATAAAATAATCATTATTTAATCTTAGTGGAACTTATTTATGAAAAATGATAAAATAACATCAATAGCGCTCAGTAAAAACGAACAAAATCTTATCGATTCCTATAGGAAGAAATATGGGTTGTCTAGATCTGCATGTATTCGCTTAATTCTGAATGATTTTTTTATTAAAAATCAGGGAGTAACACAATGATCTCTAATGAACTTCTTGATAAATATCCAAGAGTTCGTAAGTTTCTAAGAAAACACCCGGAGATGAATCTAGATTCAGCATTAGTTTATACAGAAAATAAACTTAAGGAATCAAGTAAAGCCGATTCCCCTATTTTGAGAAGATAAACCACTCTTCTCAAAGTAGATCTTAAATATAATTTCAGTAGGAGGAAGTCAAATTGATGGGATATAATAAGATAAATAAGGTGAGGAGAGGTCTAGGATGCACCAAAAAGATCTAATTCCTTTTAATGGTTTATTTGTTGCTATTGGGATCTCATGTTATTCTAGAACAGCGCCTTTCTTTTTTTATGGAGAATTATTAGAAATTAATGAAGCAAATATTCTTCTAAAGTTGGATAAAAATTCAGGATTAAAATCCATAAGAATCGCAGAAATTGTTGATATCCATTTGGATCCGAAATACAATAACATAAACAGGAGGAAAAACAGGCATTGATCATATTTATTATTACTCAAAGTGAAAGTGATTTTTCCGATATTTACAATTCTATTGGTGCTGTTCGCAATAAACTTAAAATTACAAAAGCTTGTGAGTTAACATTGAAATCTCCAGTTACAAAAAAGAAGATAAAAAAAACGGTAAAACTAGTTGGTATATTGTATAAAATAATTGACGGTGAAATGGATACAATTTTTAGAACAACTCAAAGATTGGAGAATCGACACCGAGGGAAACAATGACTTATCAAGTCTCAGAACCTGTAAAAAATGACAAAGGAGAATTATGTTGGTTAATTGATAAGGGAAATAAACCAGTATCTACAGTTTCAAAAGATAAATCGATAAAACAGATAATAAAACAGAATAATCCAATCGATTACAAACAAGTATTTGAATTAAAACCAGAAGGATTATGGCAATGTCGAAAATGTGGAGCGCAAATGCAAAGCAGTCCAAATCCACCTTTAGAATGTTACAAAGAACAAGGTGGTTGTGATAGATCTACAAATTTTGAAATAGTAACAAAAACAATAAATACTGATTTATGGAAATTACCAAATTGGAATGACATCCCACTAGATGATATAGATATTCAAGGATTATTTGTAGATATAAAAAACTTGATGAAACAATGCTTGATTTTTGTAGAAGATATACACTATACAATACTTACATTATGGATTATAAGCACATGGAAATTAGAATCATGGAATACTGTAGGTTTCCCAACATTTTTAGGAATGGTAAGCAGTGGTAAATCAAAATGCCTAGACTTCATAAATGAAATAGGATACCGAATGATAAACAGTAGTGGAATAACATTTCCAGCAATAGTAAGAGCATCGCACTATCATAATGCTGGAATATTAATGGATGAAGTCCAAAATAGATTAAATCCTAAAGATGAATCAGGACGAGAATATATTAATTTCATAAAACCAAGTTATAGACGTGGAAATAAATATACAGTAGCTGACAAAGAAGATCAAGAAAACCTACTTAGTTATAGAAATTTTGGATTCAAAGCATTTGCAGGTGAAAGAGGTTTTGATCTAGGTTTAATGGATCGAACAATACTTTTTGAAATGGAACAGGATTACCCAGAGGTTACTAATTTTAAAGAAATAGAAACAGATTTTGACATTATGAGAACACGATTGCTAAATTATAGATATAAAACACAAGAACCAGAATCATTGGATACTAGGATATTTAAAAACAGTAGAACACATGAAATATTTGAAAGTATAATAGCAACAGGAAAACACATAGGAACAGTTACAGATGATATAATTGATTATGCAAAAAAATGTGAAATTGAAAAAGAGGAAGAATTACAAGATACAATTGAATGGAATATATTAGAAATAATTAAAAATAAGGAATGCAACGAAACATTAGACGATGCACCAACAGAAACACAGTATGGGGATATAGTAACAGCATTAGGATGGGAACCTGGAAGAAAAAGCTCACAATCATTAGGATATATTATTACAAAAAAATTCAGACTAATAACTAAAAGAAAAACAAGTGGGACTGTTATCCTTTTGACCAATCCTAAAAACGAAAGGAAGTTAAAATATCTTTTTAAGAGGTATAAATTATGAATTATGAATACTTCTATGAATACTTTATGAATACTTTTATGAATACTTTTCTCCGAGAAATGAATACTATGTATACTTTGAGTGTAAATATACCCTTTTTTATTAAAATAAATAGGTTGTATACAACTATATTACTTATTATAATAGACAGACGTGAGTGTGTGTGTATTGTCATAAAGTATTCATTGTATTCATTAACAGATATGAAGTATTCATGGAAGTATTCATTAACTATCCATTTGACTATTCATTTTTTGGAGATTGTTGAATGATCTCTGCAAGTACAAAAATTCAACTATTGAAAAACAGGATATCTAGACTTGAAAATGAGATTCATAAGAGACAGATTGAAATTGATAATTGTAAGGAGCAACTTGAACGTTTAGATAATAGAATAAATTCAGAGGTGAAAGTCTAAATTGCTTCTTTTCAAACCTGAGCATATAAAACTGATTCAACAAGGTCTTAAAACTCAGACTAGACGTATCTGGAAAAAACCTCATTGTAAACCTGGATCTGTTCATAAAGCTAAGACTATGATGCTTTCAAAGGATTATTATGCTGAGCTTTTCATAATCAGTATTCATAAAGAACATTTGCTTGATATTTCAGATAAGGATGCTTGGTGTGAAGGAGGTTACACCCGGGAGGAATTTCTAAACAAATGGGATGATATCAATCCTAGATTTCCTTCTTCTACAAATCCAGAGGTCTATGTTGTGCCTTTTAATCCTATTGTGAAATCTTTCAGGATTTTAGATTAACTATAATTAAATTTTACATTATTTTACATGAATTTGACGTTAGTATACTATTTTTTTCTAGGAGTAGTTGACAGTATTGTAATGTTTTGATGGTGCTGTGTCCACCTAGGGATGGGGATATATAATATATTGTATAGATTTATTGATTCTCTAATCTTCTAATATCTTACTTTATTAGGTGTATAGAATAGATTCTTTTAGTATCCTATAGGTTATATCTAAAGAAAGTTAAAGCTGTTTAAAGTTGGTATACTGAAATCTCTAAGAAGAAACTTAAAGTAATGCAATGTATCAAAAGTTCACTGTCCACCATAGAGAGAGATATCATTATAGTATATTGATTAATTGATCTCTAATCTTCTATCTATAAAAAACATGGGACTTCATACAGTTATGTTAGAGATCTTCATTCACATTTTCTTCAAGAAAATGAATGACTTGTATGTATGTCTTAGAAATGTTTCACCTAGGGATGGGTATAATTTATTATTATTGATTTATTGATCTCTAATCTTCTATCTATAAAATTCATGATAAGTTATCAGTATGTATGTAATAGTCATGGAGAATTTCTTCAGGAAAATCAATAATTAATAACTAACTAATCTATTATGTTTTACCTAGGGATGGGGATATATAATATTGTTATTGATTTATACTCTAGTCTTATGATAATTGATGGTAATTGATATTGTGGTTATAGCTGGTATACTGATTTTTCCTAGGAAAAATTGACAATATTGTACTATTTTGATATTATGGTGTCCCACCTTCGAGAGAGATATCATTATAGTATATTGATTTATATAATCTCTAACTTTGTTATGCAATGTTACAAGGATGTTATAGAAATATTTTAAAAATTTCTAGAGAAGATGTTGTATAACCCATTCAATGTTATATGCAATGTCCACCATAGAGAGAGATATCATTATAGTATATTGATTAATTGATCTCTAATCTTCTAACTAACTAACTATATATGTTTCACCTAGAGATAGAGTATAATTTATTATTATTGATTTATTGAATCTCAAATCTTCTAGATGATAAGGTAGATATCGTCACTAGTGACGATTTAAGAGTCTAGGTAATATTCCATAGATTTTTTTTTAAAGGTTGATTATCATCCATGGATCCAATCGGTTTTTGTATTTGTTTTTCTTATTATAGAAATGCCGTCAAAAAAGAAGATATCAAAAAATGGTCCAGTAAATAATGACGGCAAAATTGAGTTCGAACCAGCTGGACCTGATCTAGTTTTGCCGTCATTTCCTGGATGGCCCGATCTTGATCATGTATAGTTTTGACGGCAATATTTAAGATTAAAAGAGAATGAATAAATTTTATATTACAGATTTAAAAGGAATTTAGTATGGAGTACTAGGATGTGGAATTACTCCGATAACATATAAAATTGAAAGGATGACTGCAATGAGAACAATGATAGTTTTTTCATGATCTGAAATTCTATGACTGAATTCTCCAATCTTTTCTTTAAAAGTTTTAGTTTTTAAGACTCCATTTGTACCTATAAATTCATTAAATAATTTCATATTTTCTTTAAGGATTTTACCAAGTAAAATATAATCAATACTATCCGTTTTAAAGCATTCACTTATTTTATAATACACATTATTGACATCATTATTGTTGCAATAGATATTTAAATTTTCAAGAAAAACTACAAGATCATAAAGGGTTTTATAAATGAATTTTGCTCTATGATATCTATAATCAGTATAGGACCTTATTGATGATGGATTAAGTCTTTTTTGAGGTGCATTAAAACAATAAAGGAGTCTTGATAAATTATAATAAATATGCATTAAAATTTCATATTTTCTATTTTCATCAGGTTCTTTAGATAACTCTTTAAAAAACTGATTAATTATGATATATTCATTATATTTGTTATAGCGTATATACAACCTTTCATAGATTATAACACAGAGTGAAATAATTAATAAAATAAAACCAGAATAGATAAATCCAACAGTGACAATGATCATCAATAATAATTCAATTAAATTATCAACTATTAAATTTCCAGAACCAAATAAAAAAAGGAAAAACACACCCAATACTAAAAAAACACTGGACAAGATAATAAGTCGCATTCCCCAAATATCTAGTTTTATGATTCTATTACCTATTTTTTCATAATTTTGGATCGTGATTTCTTCAGAATTTTTAGAAATTTTTTTTTGATTTGTTTTTTTCAAATAATCCCCCTGCTATATTTTGAACTTTTAATTGACTCTTAAATGTTTCTAAAAACAGGATATGTATAAGGAATTAAGAAAATTACGTAATAAAAATTTGTAACCCTAGGATAGTTTTTACATTTGATGACTTTTTCAGAGTATCATTGTTTTTCTATAATTTTTTTATTTTTTTCTTCTAAAGGTTCTCCTGGTTCAAAATATTTAAATAGTAGTCTACTAATAGACTATTGATAGACTATATTATTAGGACAGATGGCAACTATGACAGCAAAAAAAACATCAGGCCGATTAATACTCAAAGAAATCAAATTCGAACAGATCTACCAACGAACAGTTAGCAGATGCAATGAAACAAGTGGTAAAGTCACAGTACCAAGTAAACTTATAGGTAAACGTGTCTATGTTGTAGTCGAATAAATCCTAGTATTATTACTGTTATAGTTCTGTCTTTTTTTGGTGAGGTGGGGTGGAAATATTAATTTCATTGGAGTTGTAGAAAGATGAAGAGATTATTGATAATTGGTGTAATTATAGCTGTTTTCATACTCATAGGAAGTCTATTCTATACAGGTATAATCCCAGGGCTTGGAGTCCTGGATAACGATACCAATACAATATCAAAAACCCATATATGCATCAAAGGAAATGGAAGAAGTGAACTACTGGATAAAAAAGGATACATCCTGAGTTATAAAAATGATGAATTCAGTGAAAAAATAAGCATCATAGGTCAACTGCAAAAAACTGGTTCTGATTGTGCTCATTGTGGTTTTTTGTATGAAAAAGTAAGATATCTTGTTTATCTGAAACTGGATTCTTCGCATGAGTATGAACTTATGAGTTCACCAGGAGATACAAAGAGATATTTTAGTAATCCTAACCCTGGTGAGATGTATAAACCTGCTCTTGGATGCTGGAAGGACAATGCAGGGAACCCCAGAGATGATGGATATCAAAGACCTTATGATTTTTACTTGGTTGGAAATGATTATTCAAATGGCGCAATCAAAGCGGTAATCCAATGTAAACTAGACTTGAGCATGTGGGATGATAAAGGTTCAAAATGGTACACCATGGCCATTGATGAAGCATTCCTATACAGCGGATATGGTGGACTACATCTCCCCAGGGGACTTGAAGATGAACTAGATAAACCATATAGCACATTTGAAGTAGGACAAACAGTCAAAATAGGAGTAGAAACCGCAAAAGGTGGACAAACCGGAGATAACCAAAACTGGCGCGTAACACTCAATAAACCCTATTCTGGAAACATTGACAGTCCTGAAGATGGAACAGTGGTGGTTTCTCAGAATTTCCCGGATGATTGTGATCCTAGTAATACATTTTTTGAATTTACTGTTACTGATGAAATGGCCAGGCAATCAATGAGTAATTCTTATCCGTATACTGTTAGGATTTGGAATACACTTCTCCCCAAGGGTTCACTTCAGATTGATTTTGTTGATTTTGTTGCTGGTTGTCCCAGTGATGTTGATTTTGTAGGATCAATAAAGGTCAAAGTTGGTGAAACTACAACTGTTGATCTTTCTGCAACTGTAAGCAGTGGATCCAGTGCAAGTATTGATTATTTCAGAGTTGCAGTGATCTATGGAACCAATGATGCATTGCTTCCAGGGGATCATAGCAGTAGTCTTTGGATTATTCATACAACACCAGTTGGAAATGATGATAGCAAAGCATGTGGTGTTCCACAGACTATCCAGTTTAAAGCAGATAGGGAAGAATTTGTAACTGTTCATGCAAAAGCATTTGATACTGATGGAAGGGGATCTAAAACAACCCGGACATTTACAATGAAGATATGGGGTGAATCTGGTGAACCACCAGATGAAACCATTGCAGATGAAACAGGTGATGCTGATTATGGTGGTGGACATACAAGTGGATGGCATCCTTGGGATCCCAGTGAAGGAACCTGGGAACAAGGACTCCCAATAAAAATTGATACAACAGGAGTTATCATTGCTATAGTTATCCTGGCTATTTTTGCATTGATTGCCTTACTTATTCCTAATCTGAATCAATATATCCGGTTCGCAATCATACTTGTTGGAGTTGCAATTGCAATCATCCAATATCTATTATTCTTCATATCCTGAAATATTTAGACTTGCCAAAATATCTAGAAGAAGGGCTAATGGCAAGAGGTTAAACTATTCACCTTCATAATAGCCCTCTTCTCTCCTTAAAAAAAGAGGTAAAAAAATGAATCTAACAGATCTAACTGATTTATGCTGTGGAATCACTTTTCCAATAATTGGAATAGTTGTTACAGTGTTTTTGCTGTATCTTAGAAAGAAAGGATATTCTTTCAATCTTAGAAGTCTATGGGATGATGATGATGCTGTAATGGTTATTTCCAGAGCTTTTGCAATTGGCGTTCCATTGATCCTGGTAACAATTTTTCATACTGCTAATGCTTTTGGGATTGGAATATGGGAACCACTTCTCAGTATAGCATTAGCATCAGCAATTATAATTTCTGGTGCTGTTATCGCTGTTCTTGGTCTAAAAGTAGGTTTTTATTATCCGATGATGCTGATTTTCATCATCTGGGTTCTATTGATCTATGTTTATCTTCAATTTGAAGCTAACATAATATAAAAAAAATAATAAAAAAAAGAGTTTTAGATATCTATACCAAATTGATGCATCAACTGATACCCACGATTCTTGAAATAACCCTTTTCTAAAATCTGATTGAATAATAAATCATCGATATTATCGTTTATTATTCCCAGGTAATCACAACCTTTGGAATCTTTTTCTGGTTCTCCCTTTTCATCTGTAAGTTGATTTTTCAAAACTTTATCATAGATCTTCCAGGTAACAAGAACACCATCCACAAAAGTTAATTGATTCTCTTGATCATCTGCATAATATCTTTCTGTGTATTCACTTAAACTTTCTTTTTTTTTCTTTTTCAGTTCTGTCAAGATTCAACACCTCTTTTTAATCTATTAAGAAATACTGATTCATTTTGTCGAATTTATCTTCTTTTAATCTTCGGATCATACTTCGAAGAGTCTCTTTAAGTTTTTCTAAAGGATCTTTATCCTTTTTCCACGTGTCACTGATCTCATAAAGGAACTCTAGCACATCTTCAGAGCTCATATTCTTTATTTCTTCTAAAGCTTCTATTTTGTCTTCATTTTCCATATGTTTCAATTCTCCCAATTTTTTAAATTCATATTATAAAACTACTATTTAAATCTGCGTAGAAATGTTTAAGTATGCGCAAAAGTATTTTAAGACTATGCCTGATTTAAAGAATTCTATGGGATCTAAACCATTGAATATCAGTCTACCAGAAGAACAAAGAGATGAACTTAAAAGATTAGCAGAAAAAGAGAATAGAGCTATCAGTCATCAAATAATTCATATGATGAAATTTTATATCAAACATAAAGATAAGATTTAATGATGAAAAGGTAGTATTGATATCATTGTTAGATCCAACTGATCAGTGTTTTGATATCACTTTGTTGCGGGATCCTGTGGATATCCAACCGTTTTTGATATCATGATTAATTTATTTAGTATTCACACATGTAAATTTAATTACATTTGGTGCAAAATTAATATCTTTTTCTAAAATAGAAATAGCTTTATTTGCTTCCTTAGAAAAATCTTTGACACGGGTATAACAATTAATAATAAATTCAATACGAGAATGAGTTGCCAATTCACAAAACGTATCTTTTAAAATTACATTTTTAAATCTAATTGATTTAATTGCTTGATGAATTTGAAAATATTTTTCAAAAACTATTCCATCCTCTAAATTTAATTCAATTAATAAAAAAGTTATTTTTTCTCTTAAAGCCGGAACAATAACTCTTATCATATTCAAAGACAGTTCTGAAAGATAATTTGATAATTTTTCAATAGGATTTCCTTTTAAAAAATCATATATTTTTTCATATAAAAACTTATAAAAATTTTCAGTTTTTTTATCCTCTTCAATAAGCTTATTAAAAGATTTAATAAGATAAGAATCTCTTTCAAATTTAGAATCAATTTCAGCTATTTTTTTTATTTTTTTCAATGATTTTTCTACTACATATGTAATTTTGTGTCTTATTTGCTCTTGTGTATTACTTATAGTACTTTCACAAAAAAAACAATCATTTTTCTCCTTTTTTAATAAATTAGTTACAAAAGAATGATTCTTATCAAATTTATTTAATAAAGGTATAATAAGACTATAATCCAAAGTATAATATGCCAATTATCCACCTAATAATCCTAATACAACATTATAATCAGATGATGTTATATAGTTAGCATCAGGAATTTTATTCATTTCCAAATAACTACAAGAAATAGATCTTTCAAGTTCTTTTAATTTAATCTTATTCCTTTTATAAGCTTCCATTTTTAAAACTAAATAAAGTGAAAAATTGAATTGTCTTACAATTTTTTTAGGATTCATATCAACTAAAATATCTTTTAAATTTTCTTCAATTTTGTAAAATAATTGATCTGTTATCATTAATTCATTTATTTTAGAATTTTTCTTCCATATTCTATATCCAATTTCTCTTCTTAAAATATTAATGTTTGAAAACAATTTTAAAATGGCAAAACGAATAACTTGTTTTTTAAGAGTAGGATCTAATTTTTTAAATGATGTTTCTGCTGATTCAAAATATTTCTTTAAATCAGAGTCTAAAAATATATCCCTAACATTATCTTTAAATTTTTCAAGATCGCTCATAATATTAATAGATATTAAATCGGTAAGCGAATCAATGAGTTTTTCTTGTTGTTTTGTATCACTATTCAATATAAAATCAAAAACTTTTGCTTCGTGAGATTTTCTAATTCTTTTTAAAATATTTTTACCACTGACCATTGGTTCATATAGTATTACTGTTTGGTTATACATCTCATCAGAGAAATCATTTAATACTCCAACTGCTGATAAATAATTATCTTTATCTGATGAATTTCCCATTTATTGAACCACCAAACAGAATTATAATGCTGTTATTATATTATATAGGCTTCTTATTATATTTAATTTTACTTACACTTTTGTTGTTCTTAGAGTAATAAAATAGTATAAATAAATCTTTTTATTAAATTTTTATTCTTTTTTATTACCGTCATTTGTTAAGATCCTGCGATGGACCAAGTCTTTTTTAATAGCAATTTAACATTTTTTAATTAAGGTAAAACTTGAACATTCTAATTCTTCAGGAGGAAATAAGGAGTAAAAATGCCTTAAAGGTATGTTTTTCTACTGTAAAACCAGGAGTTTAGTTGAAAAAACAGAGTTGTAACAGGGTTTATTTTTATTCATGACTTATTTTAAAAAGAGCTGAGACAAATACTCAGTTGGTTGAGGGTTTATCATTGACCTGAAAGCTTTGTTTTATCGTCATATGCCGAAAATTGGTATAATTGATAATTGGTCTATAATCACAACGCCTTATTATATTTCATAATAACATCTATTAACAAATAGTTTATTTTAATTTGATTTTGAATATGAGCCAAAAAGAATTATTAAAAATAGTATTTGGTAGTCTTGCCCTAGCATTTAGTGGTATTGTAGTGATTTTTGGTTTAATGAAAGATATGCCAATGATGTTAGCATGTCTTTCTGTTTCTCTTGGTTTATTGTCTGCCTATCTGGTTTTTGAAGCTAGAGTAGAACGAGAAAAGAAACTTCAAGAAGAAATTCGAAGAAAATTAACTATAATGAAATGGGAAAATGATTCAAATCTAGAGCTATTAAAAAAATTTAAAGATAGAATGGATAAACTATATCCTAAGAAATTATTGGATAAAAAATTACAACAACCAAGTAGTCTAAAGTATTATCTTACTTCAGAAGAAATAGAAATAATCCGCGATGGTAAAATATGGATTCAAAAACAACATTGTTTGTATGATAGTGCAATTCAAGTTTTAGAAATTGGTCATTATTTTAACAATGAATTTATTGACGTAATCAAGGAAAGTATTAAAAAATTAGATGATTTAAACCAACAGAAAGATTTTGTTCAATCATGGATTATTGAAAAAGGTTTTAGGCTTAATCCCGATGAAATGAACGATCTACGTAATAAAATTAACGAAGCAGATGAAATAAGTAAGAAACTGCAAAAAATGATATTACATGAACAAAATACTATTCTTTAAAAATAACAACTCTCTCTTTCTACTTTTTTTTATTAAAGTTTATAAGTAATTTTTCTTTATCTATAAAAAAAGTAGGAAATGGGGGAGGAAAAATGAAAGGATTTTTTGATAAAAAACATTATTATGAAATTGTATTACCAATAGATAATTTAGAGTTGACTTATAAAAGTTTTACTATCGGTAAAGTAAAATTTTTTGAATACAATAAATATCATTACCAAAAATTTATGAAGGAAATCCGAAAAAAAATTAATCGAAATCAATATTATAGAGATAAACCTCAAGCAAAAAAAAATGTAATTAAAAATATCTCAAGATACTATAAACAAAATATTAAAGATAATAAAAAAAAAAATATGTAGCATTACAACATCTTATGGTCATATAGATGATGCTTATCTACGTGCTCTTCATGATACGAAAATTGCAATAAATGTTTTAAAATTATACCGTTATCCAAATGATGATTTTTATAAAAGATATTTCGGTATCCAGGGTGAAATAATCCCAAGAAATGCACGAGCAGTTCTTACAAAAGCACCTCCAGATAAGTATCGCCCTACTGTTGAAGCTTATGGTTGTAGTTATCCTTATATAATTAATAATCAAAGAATAAATTTTATGAAACAAAATGGATTCAATTTACTTAATAATCTAATCAAAAAGAAAAAACATAATGCTTTAGATAAAAGGATTATTTCTGCTATTAATTGGTTTGGAGAAAGTTTCAACTCTCATATAGCTCTAAGGGAAAATTATAAATCAATACATCAAACAAAAAGAATTGGATCAGGACGGGCAAAAAATTATGGTTTATCTGAACCACAGAGACTTGTTTATTGTATAACAGCATTGGAAGGTTTATTTTCTTTTAGTAATTTTGATGATTATAAAGAAATAGGTAAAAGAATTTCAAAGATTCTTGGGCAAGATATTACTGTAGAGTATAAGAGATTATACAAAATCAGATGTAGTATTGTTCACAGAGGTTTAAGCTATGTTGATAAACGAGATCTTAATTCTATTTTTCATTTAACCAAAGTAGCAATAATAACTTTAATTAAAAGAAAAGGGCGGTTAGGAATTAATAATGAACCAGATCTTAGGAATTGGTTAAAATAGTTTTTTTCTACAGTTATCAACTTTAACATATACTGCAAATATATGGAAGCAATATTAAAATCCAGGCTTTTAAAAAAAAATTAAAATTGTATAGCTAATAACTAGAAGGTAATTTTAATATACCCATTGGTTATAACAGTTGAAAAAATAATGGAAGATATTCAATGACAATTATTAACACGATTACATACAAAAGGTTTATATACTATAATAAAAACACTCAAAATAATAAAAAAAAGAATGATTTAATCTCAGTTGGCAATAATATAATATAGGTGATATTGTGATAATTCCTGTAAGATGTTTTACTTGTGGAAAGGTTATTAGTGACGTTTATGAGGATTACAAAAAGCGGTATGAAGATTATAAAAAAGCGATAAGTGCTGGCGAAAAACCAAAAGAAACTCCCAAACAGATTCTTGATAATCTTGGTCTTGATAGATACTGTTGCAGACGTATGGTCCTAACTCACGTTGATTTAATCGGAGAAGCAGCACCTTACGAATAAAAATAAAATCCATACTTTTATCAATTTTTATTTATTACATAGCTTTCCGATTAGTTTAATTTTGGGCGCGTGGCCTAGCCAGGATATGGCACTGGCCTTCTAAGCCAGTGATCGCGGGTTCGAATCCCGCCGCGTCCGTACCTCATCATACCGCTAATTTCTACTCGGAACAATAATTTATTCTGGTGTTTTTCATATTTCCCCACCGCCATTATAAACCTTAATTTTTTCATAGGTATGAAAATAATATCAATATTCTCAATATTTGTCAATAAATAATTAACAGAAATTTATAAATATGATTTATAATAGTATAATATATAAAAATATTTACCATGTTATAATAGAGGTGAAGAACCAATAATGATAATATATCACTGTAGAAACTGTAAAACTAATTTTGAGTTTCCAATGAAATTATCAGATGGATATGATCTTACACTATTAGTTTGTCCAAAATGTAAAAGCAATGATTGGGGAAATATTGCTGAATAAGTTTTATTCTCTAACACAGTTTAAAGTTAATATCATATTTTTTAATTTCATTATTTCATTATAATTATTATCTTTATCAATACCAGGTTCCTTTGTTACTGAATATTGCTCAAGATGCTCAATATATATGTTTACAAGATGGAAAAAAGATAAAATGTGATTATCGATTGATATTTTATCTGATGAAATTTTCCAAAGGTCAGAATTATAGTAATTTAATAATTCATTCAAAGATAAAATAGTATATTGATTGGTCTTGATTTTCCCTTCCTTTATTTTACATAAAAAATCTTTAATAACACAATTTTGAAGTTCTAAAATAAATTCTATATCCTTTATTCTCTTTAAATCACTCTTAGATTCATTATTCAAATGAATTTCTTGGTTCTTAAGTAATCTTTGATTTTCTTCTTCCCTTAATTCCTTTACAATATCAGGTTCTATCAATTTGCATCCCGTTTTTTTTATTGTAATAATGTATTTAAAATTATTATTTAATGTTTATGAATTATTATCAATTTTTAAATTAAGGTCAAGCAATAATCAATCACAATAAACTCGATTATTCATTAAACTAGCCATACAATCGTAACACATCCCAGTTTCTATTTCATCTTTATCAATTAGTTCATTAACTCCACAAACACCACCTCTTTGCATTAAATCACTTTTAAAAAAATGGTAGGAATATTTAGAGAAGATTTCTTGTAATTAAACTCTTATTAAATCTAAAAGATATTGCAAGGTTGGAAACATGTTAAAGAAATGCTCAAACAATCTAAAATATAATACCTTATTTGATAGTTTACTCCGTGGTATTTCTATTTCAAATTCAGCAAAATCACTTTCTTCATTATAAGAGTCCTTTGCTTTAGCTTTGATTGTATAATCTCCTTTATTTGCCCATGCATGTGAGATATTAATTGTTTCACCTGAGTTATATGGGCCAATCCATGCTTCAATATAGCCATCATCCCAAATAATATAATAATAAATATCATCTAATTCAGGATCCGTTGTTGAAAATGTAAATTCATATTCAATTCCTGGTTTTGCTGATTTAGGTCCATCAATTTCTGGAATTAGAGGTGGATTATTAATAAATGGGATAATATGTTGTATTGCATCAATATCAGCACCAGGATTTGTTTCATACGGATCACCATCATTATCATCAATTATTTTTATAAATTGAGCTTGCTCAACTGAGAAATCATTTAAATCAAACTCAGATGTTCCAGTTGCAAGTCCTAGATATGTCCATGGTCCTGACCAATTTGATGAAATATAAACATCATAGTTATCATCTGAATCGTCTTCTTCAAATATTTTAAAATCAACAGAGTCTTCATGATCAATTATTATTCCTTCTTCACCCATATCTAAAATTATATATCCACCTTTTCCTAAAGATGCACAAATTCCATCTGGTGGACCTAGCGCTGAAATTCCCTCAGTTGGATTATTCTGAAAATTATTCGGGTAACTATATGGATCATAAAAATTACACAATGTTACTTGTTCTGCATAAAAATTATCTTCAGAAGTTAAAGAAACATCAAGAACGGTTGTACTACCTTCATTTACAATAACTTGATGTGTTTGTTCTTGATACCCATTTGCTCTGATAATTACATTGTATGAACCTGGCATTAAGGGTTTATGAAAGTCACCGATTTTTGGATCAGTAAAACAAGGCCAATAAACTTCCTCAATCCATATTGTTGCTGCAACTGGAAGGCCCGTATCGATATCAGTTATAACTCCGTTTAAACCCATATCTGCTGCGTCAATTATTTCAAGCATTGCATCTCGATTATAATCCCATGCTTGTGGAATATCATTATTTTGAACTTCTATAGTCCAGTCAATATCACCTCGACAACCATATGAAAAATCGTTTGTATCTCCTCTTGTTTGATACCAATCATATCCTTCGACAACCCAATAACCATTATGAGATCCATACTGATCTGAAAGAGCTACAATTACCTCATTATCAGCTACAGGAGCTCCTTTGTAATTCCAAATATAATTTACTATATCACCAGATGTATGAAATGACAAGGAAAAAACAAAATTATTTTCAAGTGCATGTTTCCGAATTACTTTTGTTTCAGGCTGAGAAAATGGTGAAGGACTTCCACCCTCTCCACCCCACATATAACCATAATCTCTATTCAGATCAACACCATTTGCATTATATCTCGAAATCATTTCTCGCCCATCTGGATTAACCAGGGGTATAATCCATGTTTCTCTGTTATCAACAAGGTCTTTAATATATGGATCGCTTTCATAATTATCAACCAAGTACCAAGCAAGCATTAGGGGAAGCTCTACAGACATTATCTCATTTCCATGATGGCATCCGCAAATTCTAACTTCAGCTTCATTTTCTTCAATATCAGGATTATCAGTTAATTTAAGCCCACATATGTTTCTTCCTTCCACGCTGTTTCCAAGAGTATAGAGTTTAGAGATAGAAGGATAGGTATTTGCAATATTTTGTAATTCAGCTATCATTTCAGAATAACTATGAAAATCATCAAGAAATTCAGGATTATTTTTCCATCCCACCATTTCAGCATAATCATTATACAAAATTTTTGGTTTTAGATTTTGAGCTTCTAGCCAATTTATTTCTTCATATGATGAAAAAATAATTACATAATTTTCTTTAATTTCAAGTATTGCAAAATCATTATCAATTATTTTACCTAATGTCGTAGGCGTAGATAGAGTTATTTGAACCACTGCAGGATTAAACTTGTTATATTTTTGATTATTAATAGCTGAAGCTTGTGCAAAGGGTAATGCAAACATTAGAATTACTATTATTATTGCCAATATTTTTTTGTTAACGAAATTATTAATAATTTACTCCCCCTATTATTAAATAATAACACGTAATTATATATAAAAATTTCATTCCCGTATTAAAATAAATTTACACTTATACAAGAATTTCTTGTTTTTAATCAATTTTGAAAAAAGATAACAATCATTTTATCAATGTAAATCTGTTAAATAGCCCTAGAGTTAATGATCTTTTTATTTCTCTGTTTATACCTAAAATTGTAGATAAGAAATCTAATCATTTACTCTTAGTACTTTTTCTTTATTTACAATTAATTAATATAGTAAAAACTTATTTCGTTTTATATATAATGGGATGCAAGATGGGATGCAAAACGCAGTTAGTCTACTTTATTATTAGATTATTCTTTTTTACAAAATTTCAACTTAAGAAAAAGAATTTAAATAATAATTTTGAGGCTTTATCATGGAAAATGAACCAGATATTGTCAAAGAGTTAAAAAAAGCAGAGAAACTTGGTCAATTGAATAGTCTATCACAGACTACAATAGAGATACAAAAAACTAGTAAAAAAGATGATAAAACAGTAGATTTTCTTGAAAATTACTTAAATAAAATCAATAGTAACCTTCAGCATAGTAATATAAAAAATATAAGAAGCAAAAAAACAACTAAAAAAAAATTAATTGAATCAGAGGAATTCTATAGAACAATATTTGAAAACTCTGCTGTTGCAATTACATTAACAGATGAGAATGAAAATATTATTTCTTGGAATAAATATACTGAGAAACTTCTTGGTATGAGCAAAAAAGATCTCTTTTTGAAACCAGTTAATTCTCTATACCCTCCAGAGGAGTGGAGGAAAATCCGTAAGGAAAATGTTCGACAGAAAGGAATGCAACATCATTTAGAAACAAAAATTTTAAAAAAAGGAAATAAACCCATTGATATAGATATATCAATAAGTGTTTTAAAAAATAATCAAGGTTCAATTATTGGATCTATAGGAGTAATCAAAGACATAACTGAGCAGAAAAGGATGGAATATGAACTTGAATCTAAACACAATCTATTGCAATCACTTCTAGATAATCTACCAGATTCTATATACTTTAAAGATAAAGAAAGCAAGTTTATAAAAGTCAATAGGGCAAAAGCAAAACAATGGAATACAACACCTGAAAAAATGGTTGGAAAAACAGATTTTGATTTTTTCTTAAGAGATATTGCTGAAAAAAGATTTGAGGATGATAAAAAAATAATGAAAACAGGGAAATCTATTTTTAATAAAGTGGAGAAAATAAAGGATAACAAAGGTATTGAACGATGGGTTTTAACTACTAAAATTCCAAGATATAACAGTAGAGGAAATATAATTGGAACCATGGGAATATCTAGTGATATTACCAAGTTAAAAAAATCTGAGGAAAAATATAAGAATTTATTTGAAACAGCAATAGATCCTATTGCAATACTTGATAAAAATGGAAATTTTGTAGATATAAATGCACAAGTCACAAATATTCTAGGATATCATAAGAATGATCTTATTGGAAAGAAATTTAATAAAGCAGAGATTCTTACAAAAGAAAGTCTCAATAAAAGTTTAGATATTTTTTTAAAAAGAATGAAAGGTGAAAATGTCCCTACTTATGAAGTTGAAATTATTTCAAAAGATGGTGACCTTATACCTGCTGAAATAAATGCCAGTGCTTTGTATGAAAATAACGAAGTAATAGGTGATTTTGTCATAATTAGAGATTTAAGAGAGAGGTATAAAAGAGAAGAAATTGAAAAGGAACTTGTTGAATCAGAAAATAGATTCAGAGATATCTTTGATTCAACAAGTGATTTTCTACTCTATATTGAAAAGAGCATTATTCTAGACGTAAATGAAACTGCAGAAAAATTTGGCGGTCTAAAAAAGAATTTGATAATTGGTAAAACAATTTCTGAATTAAACAAACTTTTTTCAAATGAAGATTTGAAGAAACATCATGAAGCAGTAAAAAATGCAAGTCGCGGAATTAAAGTCCGGGATTATGAAAGTGATTTAATTTCAAAGGATGGAATAAGATATAATTATTTATTTTCAGTTGACTGTATTAGAGATGTCAGAGGAATCAAAGGAATTCTTATCAGAGGAAGAGATATTACACAGCGCCATCAAGCATGGGAAGAATTAGTAAAATTAGAAGAAAAATATAGAGTTCTTGCAGAAACATCTGCAGATGGTGTAGTAATTATAGACTCTTTAGGTCGGCTAACATATGTGAATCCTTCTTTTGAAAAACTTTGTGCCAGAAGGAAAAGTCAGATTTTAGCAACACTTTTTAGGGAGTATCTATCAGACGAATCAGTATACTTCTTTGAGCAGGTATTTATTGATGCTAGAAAAAAAGATGAAAAAATTGAAAACGTAGAACTTGAACTTGTTCATGCTAAAGGCCAAATTATACCTATTGAAGTGAACATGGCTCCTTTTAAGAAAGATTGTGAATTTACAGGTATGGTTTGTACAATACGAGATATTACTGAAAGAAGAAGTATAGAAGATGAACTTAAAAAATCAGAGCGGCTAAAGACTGAATTTATGAATATTGCAGCTCATGAGCTCAAATCTCCAGTCACACCAATCAAGGGTTATCTTGATTTGATTATTTCAGATAAGGATGCAAGTGATAGATTAAAGGATTGGGCAAAGGTAAGCTTGAGAAATGCCGAAAGATTACTAAAACTTGTTAATGACATTCTTGATGTTTCAAGGCTTGATACTGATACCATGAGATTTGAAATGGAGAGACTTGAAACCCTCGAGATTCTTGAGGAGATTGCAGAGGATATGAAAGCTCCAATTGAAAGTAAAGGTTTAAAATTTTTAATAAAAATTCCTAATAATTTACCAAATATTATGGGTGATAGACATCGATTATCTCAAGTTTTAAAAAATCTTCTTGGTAATGCTATTAAATTCACTGATAATGGATCAATTGGTATTGAAGTTCAAAAGAAGGATGACCATATCCTAATAATAATTACAGATACAGGTATAGGTATCTCAAAGGATGAGTTAAAAAAGATTTTTAATAAGTTCTATCAAGCATATACTGGTGATGACAGGAAAAATGAAGGAACCGGACTTGGTTTATTTATCTGCAGAGAAATCCTACAAAAACACGATGGTGATATATGGGTTGAAAGTGAGCTTGGGAAAGGGAGCCAATTCATTGTAAAGTTACCATATTTACATAAAATGGTCATAAATCTTGGTAATAAAATGTAGATTATATCTCTAGGTGGTGATATGTATTAAAAAGAAATGCCCAGAATGTGGCTCAAAAGCAGTGAAACTTTATCAAAATAAAAGTTTCGAAGGAAAAAGATCCTGGATTCCTATAGTATGGAACTGTACAAAATGTGGTTATACATATTATGTTGCTGCAGATACTCTAATGTACAAGATGGGTGGTGATGTTTATTCTCAATCATTCAAGAAAAAATGTCCAAAATGCAGTTTAGGTCTAGTAAGATTATATAGACACATTAATCCAAAGTATGGAAAACAAAAATGGATTTCGCAAGGTTGGTTTTGTTCCAGATGTAAATATGTTTGGATGGATAAAAAGTCCACTCAAAAAGAAAATTAAACTTGTTTTTTAATTTCTTCAGATATTGGTTTTTTTTCAAGGCCTTCTTCTCTTTTAGTGATATAGTTTATCCCTAGCTCAGTTAGTTCTATTACATTATATGAAATATATTGAAGGAATTCATATTCTAAAAGTCTCTTAACAATAGTATCAAATTGAGTTTTTGGTATATGTAATAAAACAACTGCAGTTTCAGCATCCATATCTCTTGATTGAAGTAACTTCAAAAGTTCAAACTCTTTTTCAGTTAAGTCTATTTTTTTTTCTAACTCTTCAGGGATTTCACTGATTTCATCAGATAAGTTTTTTACATAATTTTCAATTATTGATTCTAAATGTAAATTGTCTAAAACCTCACCCTCCTTGTTGTATAGAAGACAAGATTTTTTTGCAGGGTCATATTTCCAAGAAGCAACATTTTTCCAAGTATAACCAAGCAAACTAACCTCAGAAGTTCTACCCTTACCCAGTTTTGCTTTTTTTCGTTCTCTACTTCTATAAAGATAATGCTGTTCAATTTGTAAACTTGCTAGGTCTACACCATAATCAAGAAGTGCATTCATAAGATCATCACCTGCACGTCTTTTCAACTCAGCTATGAAAAAAAGTCCTGCTTTTCCGATAATGTCCATATATACTATTCTAATAATTGCCTCAATAGCTCTTCCAACATGCTCTGGTTCAACAGTATCTATTTCAGGTGAAATAGCAATAACCTCATCATCAATTAACTTACCTTTATCATCAATTCTTACAAATAACAAAAATTCATGTTTTTGTTCAAGTGTTTTTATTATCGAACCGATAACTTTTGCTGCAAAACCTTCAGTAGTACGCCTTCCAGCAACATGATAAAGTGACCTTAATATCTCACCAAGGACATAAGAATTTTTATAGGTTCCCATCTTATTTTTAACGTATTGCAAACCTATTTAATTATCTTTCTCTTAAAAGATGCCTTAAATAAAATAAGATAAGTTTTTCCTAAATCATTATATATTGGAATTTGTTTAGGGCAAGCTATAACTCTTAAGGAAATCAAATTATGAAACGTAGTTCAAGGGTCTGGAAGAAGAGACACAAAATGCGCTGGAAATGGCGAAAAAAACGTATGCGACGTGAAAAAAGGTCTAGGAAGAAATAAAAAAACTAACTGGGGGCATGGTGTAACCCGGCATCATTGTGGGCTCCAGTTAGGAATGATTAAAAAAGGGTCATCTGATTTGGTGATGAATAACTGGAGCGATGACCTTAGAAGAGACCCGCCGATCTGGGTTCAAATCCCAGTGCCCCCATCCGACTTAATAGGTGAATAAAATATGGACATGATAAAAAAAATCAACATAAAAAATTTCAATTTCTATACAATACTATCAATATTAGTTCTACTTGCTGGAATTTTTCTTTACATTGATTGGGCTATAAAATATGGTGTTTTATATGATCTTGGGATATATTCACTAGTAATAGTCTTTATAATATCTGGAATTATTGGATTTATATTATCTTTAATGAAAAAAGAAGAAATTGAAGACTAAATCATTTTCCAGGTCAAAATTGGATTTTTTGAAGCACTTACTTCATCAACACGTTTAACTGATGTATTATTTGGCGCACCTTTAACAATATCAGGATCTTCATTAGCAATTTTAATTAATGCATCAACATACCGATCTATATCATTCTTAGATTCGGTCTCAGGTGGTTCAATCATCAAAGCTTCCTTTACAATAAGGGGAAAGTAAATCGTTGGTGGATGAAAGCCATAATCAAGTAGTCGTTTAGCAACATCCATTGCTCTGATTCCTTTTTCCTGTTTTAATTTTTCACAACTTAATACAAATTCATGTTTTCTAATGGGCTTATAAGGCATTTCATATTGTTTAGAATCAAGAATTTTTTTCTTCATATAATTTGAATTAAGAACAGCAATTTCAGATGCTTCCTTTAAACCATCTTTACCCATCATTAGTATGTAAATATATGCTTTTAGAAGAACAGAAAAGTTACCATAATAAGCTCTTATTTTCCCAATTGATTCAGGAGCATCATAATCAAAAATGTATTTTCCCTCTTTTGTTTTTCCAATCCTTGGAATTGGTAAGAACTTTTCTAATTTTATTTTTACACCAACAGGACCACTACCTGGACCTCCTCCACCATGAGGTGTGGCAAAAGTCTTATGCAAGTTAAGATGAACTATATCAAATCCCATGTCACCCGGTCTTGCCTTTCCCATTATTGCATTAATGTTTGCTCCATCATAATAAAGAAGAGCACCTGCATCATGAACCATTTTAGATATTTTAAGAATATCAGATTCAAAGATACCTAATGTATTAGGATTTGTTAACATAAAACATGCAGTTTTTTCAGAAAGTGTCTCTTTAAGGATCTCCAGATTGACAGTTCCGTCTTTATTTGAAGGTATTTCAATTAATTTATATCCCGCCATTGAAACACTTGCGGGATTTGTTCCATGTGATGTATCCGGAAGAATTACCTCATCTCTAATCCCTTCATTATTATCTTCATGATAAGCTCTGGTAAGAATCATTCCTAAAAATTCTCCATGAGCACCAGCTGCTGGTTGAAGAGAGAAAAAATCCATTCCTGTTATCTCACATAGCATCCTTTCAAGATCAAAGAGTATTTGCAGGTTTCCTTGTATTGTTGATATATCCTGACATGGATGTGTGCCTGTAAATTTATCCCAAGAGGCAATTTCCTCACATATTTTAGGATTATATTTCATAGTACATGAACCAAGTGGATAAATTCCTGTATCAATACCATAATTCATTTGGCTAAGTCTATGAAAATGACGAACAATTTGAGTTTCATCAAGATCGGGAATATCAATATTTTTATCCCTTTGAAGAGAGTTTGGAATTTTAGAAAAAGTATTAATTTTTTCTTTTTTAGATATTACAAGCTCATTTAGAAGAGGTTCATCATATATTGCAGATCTATACATATGAAACCTCCCTTAATGAATTAACAAGTCTTTCAATATCCTCATCTGAATGAATTTCTGATATACCAAATAGAATGCAGTTTTTCAGTTCAGGAAAAAATTCATCAAGTATTAAACCGCCTTGAATATCTTTTTGCAGAAGTCTTTTGTTCACCTTTTTTGCGTCATCTGAACACTTTACAACAAACTCATTAAAATGCGTACCATTAAACCTTAATTTAAAATTATTAATTGAAGCTATTAACTTAGTAAGTTCTTGTCCTTTTTCAAAATTGATTTTTGAAAGCTTAAAAAATCCTTCAGAACCTAACCATGAAAGGTATACTACAGCAGCAAGCGCATATAAACCTTCATTTGTACAAATATTGCTTGTTGCTTTTGCTCTTCTTATATGTTGCTCTCGAGTTTGCAATGTCATACAAAATGCTCTTTTATCATCGCTGTCTTTTGTTATTCCGATAACTCTCCCAGGCATTTGTCGCAGGAATTCATTTTTACAAGCAAAAATTCCCAGAGAAGAGCCACCAAAATTCATTGGATTACCTAAAGCTCTACCCTCACCAATAACTATATCAGCACCATACTCTCCAGGACTTTTAGTAATACCAAGAGAGACTGGGTCAACTCCTACAACAAATAAAGAGCTAGCATCTTTTACAATACCTTTAATTTCTTTGATATCATCTTCAAATATCCCAAAGAAATTTGGATTTTCAATATATACACCTGCAGTATCTCCATCGATTTTTTTATTAAGTTCATCAATATCTATTTTTCCTGTTTTATTATCATAAGAAACTTCTTTGATTTTAATTCCAGGTCCTTTTGCATAATTACTCAAAACATATTTTTTTTCCCTTGAGATGTTATGAGGCATAATAAAAGTCTTTTTTCTTGTAATACGAGTACACATCAATGCAGCTTCCGAAAGAGAAGTAACTCCATCATAAAGTGAGCAGTTTGCAACATCCATTCCAGTTATTTCTGCAATCAAGCTTTGGTATTCAAACATAGCTTGAAGAAAGCCCTGACTGGCTTCAGATTGATATGGTGTATATGCAGTATAAAATTCAGAACGTGAAGTAATCGATTTTACAATAGCTGGAATATAATGAGGTTTAATTCCACCTCCTAAAAAGCTTAAGAAATCATTATATGATTTGTTTTTAACTATAATTTGTCTTAATTTTCGTTCTGTATCTTGTTGAGATAAACCATCAGGAAGATTAATATTTTTAATTTTAATTTTTTGAGGAATATCTAAAAATAAATCATCAATATTGTTTAGTCCCAATTCTTTAAGCATTAGGGTTTTTACAGATGAGTTTGGAACAAACTTCATAAATTCCCCAAAACGGTAATAATAATATGTTAAAGAAGCTTTAGGTAATTGAAATAATTTTGTTAATTAGTATAGCGCCTTCGTTTTAACAATTGAAATAAAATTCATAGTCTAAGTCTGTAATTTCACCCATATATCTGTTCCATTCATTTCTTTTCTTTTCAATAAAAAGATCTGCAGCATCTCTACCGATACCATTTATAAGAACATTATCATTTTCAAATTCTTCAAGAGCTTCCATTAGATTTGTTGGTAATTGTTTTATTTTATATTTTTTTATTTCCTCAGCACTCATCTTGTAGATATTTCTAGAAACTGGTTTATAAGTAATTTTTTTCTTTATACCATCTAAACCAGCATAAATAAGAGCGGAAAAAAGCAGATATGGATTTGCAGCAGGGTCTGCATTTCTAATTTCTATATCTAAATTTTTTCTGGCAGGTATCCTTATCAAACTACTTCGGTTATACTGATCCCAAGCAATATAAATCGGTGCTTCAAAATTTGGAATTAATCTTTTATAAGAATTAAGAGTAGGATTGGCCAATGCAGCAATTCCCCTGGAATGGTCAAGAATTCCACCAATAAAATAAAGTGCTGTTTGACTCAAATGATATGTATTAGAATTATCAAAAAAAATGTTTTTCCCTTTTTTAAATAATGCAATATGTGCATGCATACCGTTACCTGCTTCATCTGAAAGAGGTTTTGGCATAAATGTAATATCTATATTGAATAATGTGGCGATTTCACGCGCTAAAAATTTAAAAAAACTGCAAAAATCTGCTGCCTCAACTGTTTCTAATTCTTTTACTTCGATTTCATGTTGAAATTTTCCTTTCTCATGATGTTGGTATTTAACTTGATATCCACTTTCCATTAAAACATCTGATAATCTTTTTCGATATTCCATTAAATTGTCCAATGGCGGAGGAGAAAAATAGCTAGTTTTTTCACTTGTATCAACATCTTGATTAGAATCTCTTAAGTTAAATGAACAAAACTCCATCTCAGGTGAAATTCTTATTTCATCATATCCTTCTTTTTTTGCTTTTGCTACTGCTTTTTTTAAGATATTTCGTGGATCAGCCCGGTATATCTTATAATCTGTATCATAAAGGTCTGCACGTATCATAGCCTCGTCTTTTTTATATGGTAAATATTTGAAAGTTTCAATGTCTGGTAGGGCAATCATGTCAGATTTTTCTACCCTCCGAAATCCTATTGATGACCCATCGAAATTAATTCCTTTTTTCAAAATATTATCTTCTAAAAAACGACTTGCTGGAATGTGTAAAACTCTTAATCCACCAATGATGTCTGTAAAATGTACTTGTATCCATTTTATGTCTTTTTTTTTGACTAGTTCCGCAATATCTTTTTTATTCATAAAGGGATTAGAAAAGCGTTTTTGTTATAAATATTTCTATTAAGTAAAAATAATAAAATCTTATTATGAAATCTTTAAATTGAAATATCTAATGTAAGGTTTATGATAAATTATATTTTTAAAGATGGAGTAAAAAGAGATATCACAATTGGAAAACTTATTTGTTTAGCTAGATCGTATAAAAAACATGCGCAAGAAATGAATTCTGATATTCCTAAAGAACCTGTGATATTTTTAAAACCTGCAAGCTCTGTAATATTTAATGGAGATAATATAAAGATTCCAAAAATGTCGAAATGTATACATCATGAAGTAGAATTAGGAATTGTTATCGGGGAGAAATGTAAAAATATATTAAAAAAAGATGCAATGGACTATGTCTTTGGTTATTTAGTTGCTCTTGATATTACAGCAAGAGATATTCAGTCAGAGTTTAAAAAAAAGGGATGGCCTTGGACCATTGCAAAAAGTTTTGATACTTTTTCACCAATTAGTGAGGTTGTTTTAAAAGAAAATGTTACAAGTCCACAAAACCTTGACATTTCTTTAAAAGTAAATGGTGAAGTAAAACAGAATTCAAACACAAGCTTCATGATTTTTTCGATTGAAAAAATTATTGAATTTATATCCAAGGTAATGACACTTGAACGCGGAGATTTAATTATGACAGGTACACCTGAGGGTGTTGATGAAATTTTTAAAGGAGACATGTTAGAAGCAAAACTTGGAAATTTTTGTTCATTAAAAGTTAATGTTGATTAATTTTGGAAAATGTTTTAAGTATTAATCATATTGCCAGACTGCATTAGATATTGGAGGAGGTTTAACATATGAAAGACGTTGTAATTGTTTCTGGTGTTAGAATAGCTCAGGGAAGATTTGCCGGAGCATTAAAGGGATTTTCAGCAGCACAACTTGGCAGTATTGTAATTAAGGAAGCAATTAAACATGCAGGAGTTAAATCAACTGATGTTGATGAAGTTATTATGGGTAATGTCGTATCTGCTGGTCTAGGTCAAAATGTGGCAAGGCAAGCAGCTATAGGAGCAGATATACCCTACGAAGTTGGAGCATTTCATGTCGATAAAGTTTGTGGTTCAGGTCTAAAAGCAATTGTTATTGCTGCTCAAGCTATTAAATGCGGAGATGCCGATGTCGTTATTGCTGGCGGTATGGAAAGTATGACAAATTGTCCATATCTATTACCAAAAGCACGTTTTGGTTATCGGTTATTTGATGGTAAGATTGTTGATTCTATGGTTCATGATGGTCTTTGGGATGTCTATAATGATTTTCATATGGGCAACACTGGCGAGTATGTAGCTGAAAAACATAATATCACAAGAGAAGACTGTGATAAGTTTGCCCTTGGCAGCCATCAAAAAGCAGCAAAAGCAACAGAAAATGGATGGTTCAAAGATGAAATAATACCTGTAGAAATAAAGCAGAAGAAAGGAGACCCAATTATCTTTGATAAAGATGAGGGTATTAGGGGAGACTCAAGCTTAGAAAAACTAGCTAAACTTAAACCTTTTTTTAAAAAAGATGGAGTAGTAACTGCAGGTAATGCCTCTCAAATAACTGATGGTGCTTCTGCTGTTGTTGTAATGAGTGAAGAAAGAGCAAAAAAAGAAGGAATTGAACCATTAGCAACTATAAAAGGTTACAATACTAGTGGTGTTGAACCTGCTTATGTTATGGGAGCTCCAATTCCTGGTGTGAAAGCTTTAATGAAAAAGATGAATCTTACTGTTGATGATATCGATTTATTTGAACATAACGAAGCTTTTTCATCTGCTTCAGTTGCAGTATTGAAGGAAATTGGTATTCCTGAGAAAAAATTCAATGTTCATGGTGGTGCTGTTGCAATAGGTCATCCTATTGGTTGTAGTGGATCTAGAATTCTGATAACTTTGATGCATGCTATGAAAAATCTTAATAAAAAGCGTGGTTTAGCGACTGTATGCCTTGGTGGGGGGAATGCAGTTACAATGGTAATTGAGAGGTGAAAGTTATGTCAGTGAAAAAAATTGGTGTTATTGGTGCTGGGCAAATGGGACATGGTATTGCTCTTGTTGCTGCTAAAGCAGGTTTTGATGTAGTTTTAAGAGATATAAAAGATGATTTTGTTCAGAATGGAATGAATAAAATTCAGCGTTTTCTTGATAAAAGTATCGAGAAGGGAAAAATGACTGAAAATGATAAGAAAAAGATACTATCTCATATTAAGGGAACAATAAAACTTGAAGATCTTAAAGATGCAGATCTTGTTATCGAGGCGATATTTGAAAATATAAAGGTAAAAAAAGAATTGTTTAGAGATCTTGATAAAATCTGTAAGAAAGAAACTATTCTTGCATCAAACACATCTACTATTCCAATTACTGATCTTGCTTCTGTTACTGGCAGACCGGATCATTTCATTGGTATGCATTTTATGAATCCAGTTCCAATAATGAAACTAGTTGAAGTAATAAGAGGACTTCGAACAGATGATCAAACAACCAAACTCATAAAAGAGCTTTCAGAGAAAATGGGTAAGATTCCAGTTGAAGTAAACGATGGACCCGGATTTGTTTCCAATCGTGTTTTAATTCCTATGATAAATGAGGCAGTTTTTTGTTTGATGGATGGAACCGGAACTGCTGAGGCAATAGATAATGTTATGAAGCTTGGTATGAACCATCCAATGGGACCACTTGCACTTGCAGATCTTATTGGTTTGGATGTCTGTTTAGATATTATGAATGTCTTGTATGAAGGATTTAATGATTCAAAGTATCGACCATGTCCACTATTAAAAAAGATGGTGCAGGCAGGCAATCTTGGTAGAAAAACAGGCAAAGGATTTTATGATTATAGCAAGTAGGAGTTGAATTTATGACTTTTAAAAATATCAAAATTGAAAAAAAAGAGGGTATTGCAACAATTAAAATCAATAGACCTCAGGTATTAAATGCTCTTAATAAAGATACAATTTCTGAACTAGCATCTGCTGTCGAAGAATTAGATGCAGATAAGAATGTAAAGGTTGTAATTTTAACTGGTGAGGGAGATAAGGCATTTATTGCAGGTGCAGACATAAAACAGATGGCTGATATGACTTCCTTAGATGCTAAAAAGTTTGCAGAGCTTGGACATAACATGCTTATGAAAATCGAAAACTCTCGACTGCCATTTATTGCAGCAATTAATGGTTATGCTCTTGGAGGTGGCTGTGAGGTTTTAATGGCATGCGACATTTGTATTGCTGTAAAAAGTGCAAAGATTGGCCAACCGGAAATAAACCTTGGCGTTCATCCAGGGTTTGGAGGAACACAACGACTACCTAGACTTGTTGGAAGAATGAAAGCAAAAGAGCTTTTGTTTACTGGTAAAAATATCGATGCAGAAGAAGCATATAAAATAGGTCTTGTAAACATGGTTGTAGATGATGATAAACTAATGGAAACAGTTCATAAACTTGCAGGACAAATAGCTAGTAAATCCACAGTTCAGACTGCATTTATAAAATCACTTGTAAATAAAGGTACTGATATTGATATTAATTCAGCATGTTCACTAGAGATTTCATATTTTTCATCTAGTTTTTCTACAAATGATCAAAAAGAGGGAATGAAGGCATTTCTTGAGAAAAGAAAACCTGAGTTTAAAGGTAAATAATTCCCAATTTTTTTCTTTTTTTTATTTTAAAATTTTTCCTAATATCTCCTCAGCAGCAGTATATGGATCAACTTCTTTTTTACTAATCTGATCAATTAATGACTCAACTTTTCCTTTAAAAGTTGATTCATCAAAAATAAAATTCATCAATCTTTTTCTTATAATTTCAACAAGTTCTGCTTCGTATCGCTTTCTTCTTTTAGCATCAAACATTTTTGTTTTTTTCAAGTGCTTTTTATGATTCTCAATTTCATTAATAAGTTCTACAATACCCTTGTTTTCTTTAGCAACTGTTGTAAGAACAGGTGTTTTTCTATCTTTTCCAGTACATGCAATATCTATTAAAGATTCCAATTCAGCAACTGCCTGCTCCACGCCAAACCTATCAGCTTTGTTTACTATATATATGTCAGCGATTTCCATGATACCTGCTTTAATTGTTTGAATAGAATCTCCTAGACCTGGAACTAGGACAACAAGTGTTGTATCAGCAATCTTAATTACATCAACTTCAGCCTGGCCTACTCCAACAGTTTCAACTAATACTAAATCTTTACCTGATGCATCTAAAATCTCAACTACATCATAAACTGCACTTGTAAGTCCTCCAAGCATACCACGGGTGCCCATACTTCTTATAAAAACACCATCATCTGTTGCAAGATCCATCATTCTGATTCGGTCGCCTAATAAAGCACCTCCACTGAAAGGACTTGTTGGGTCAATTGCTATTATTCCAACCTTTAAACCTTTTCTTCGATATTCTTTAGTTAACTCATAAATTAATGTACTTTTTCCACTTCCCATAACACCAGTAATGCCGATAACATAGGCGTTTCCAGTATATGGATGAATTTTTTTCATTCCACTAGCTGCTAAAGGGGAACCGTTTTCTGCAAGTGTAATTAATCTTGCAATTGATCTTTGATCACCTTCTAAAACTTTAGCAGCAATATCGTTCATTTTTTCACATTCTTGCGAATAAACCTAACAATATCTTCACAATGAGTACCAGGACCAAATACTCCAGACACACCTGCTTTTTTTAATTTTGAAACATCTTCTTCTGGTATTATTCCGCCACCAATAATCAATACATCATTCAATCCTTTCGCATTTAATAATTTAGTTACATCCTTAAACAATGTCATATGGGCTCCAGACAACAAACTAAGACCAATTACATTGACATCTTCTTGAATTGCAGTTTCAACAATCATTTCAGCTGTTTGATGAAGTCCAGTATAAACCACCTCCATACCAGCATCACGTAGAGCACGAGCAACAATCTTTGCTCCCCGATCATGGCCATCAAGACCTGGTTTAGCTATTAAAACTCTAATTTTTTGATCCATAAAAAACATCCTCCTCAATATATTGCAGGTTCAGTGTACTCTCCAAAAACCTCCCTTAATATATCACAAGTCTCACCCAATGTAGCATATGAATGAACACATTCAAGAATAAATGGCATAAGATTTTTATCACCATCTGCAGCCTTTCTAAGATTAGAAAGATTTCGATCAACCTTAGAATTATTTCTATTTTTACGAAGCTTTTTCAAACGATTAATCTGACGTTCCTCTCCCTTTTCATCCATTTTTAAAATTGGAATTTCAATAGGTTCATCCATCTGATATTTATTAACACCAACCATAATACGCTCTTTTTCATCTATCTCTTTTTGGTATTTATAGGAAGATTCAGCTATTTCACGCTGGAAAAAACCTTTCTCAATAGCAGGTATTACACCACCTAATTTTTCAACCTTATCAAAATATTTGTAAGTCTCTTCCACCATCTTATCAGTTAACCACTCAATATAGTAAGAACCTCCCAGAGGATCAACAGTATCAGTAACTCCACTTTCTTCAGCAATGACTTGCTGAGTTCTTAAGGCAATTCGAGCGGCTTTTGCAGATGGCAAGGCCAATGCTTCATCCATTGAATTTGTATGAAGTGACTGAGTTCCCCCTAGTATAGAAGAAAGAGCTTGCATTGTAACTCGAGCAATATTAATCTCAGGTTGCTGAGCAGTTAATGTACATCCAGCTGTCTGAGTATGAAACCGCATATACAAAGATCGATCTTTTTTTGCTCCTAAATTTCTCATTTCCTGAGACCAAATACGTCTTGCAGCACGATATTTTGCAATCTCTTCAAAGAAATCATTATGCGCATTAAAGAAGAAACTTAAACGTTGAGCAAAATCATCGATTTTAAGACCACGTTTTATAGCCCATCTAACATATTCTAGACCATCACCTAAAGTAAATGCTAACTCTTGGATTGCTGTGCTACCTGCTTCACGTATATGGTACCCACTGATACTAATTGTATTCCAACGCGGAACCTCCTTAAAGCCATATTCAAATGTATCAACAATTAAACGCATACTAGGTTCTGGTGGAAAAATAAAAGATTTCTGAGCAATATATTCCTTTAAAATGTCATTTTGTATAGTACCACCTATACTTTGTTTACTTATACCCCGATTTTCGGCATTGGCCATATAAAAAGCCCAAACAATAGCAGCAGGTCCATTGATAGTCATACTAGTAGTTACTTCATCAATAGAAATCCCATTAAATAAAATCTCCATATCCTTAAGAGAAGAAATTGCGACTCCGCATTTTCCAAACTCACCTCGTGAAAGTGGCTGATCAGTATCATAACCATATAATGTTGGATAGTCAAATGCAACACTTAATCCAGTTTCACCATGCTCCAGTAGATACTTATATCGTTTATTAGTCTCCTCAGCAGACCCAAATCCACTAAATTGGCGCATAGTCCACAGGCGTCCTCTATACATAGTTGGATGAATTCCTCTTAAAAATGGATAAATTCCAGGGAAACCTAAGTGCTTATCATAATCAAGATGAGCGACATCATCAGGTGTGTAAATATTCTCAATCTTTAATGAGGATAGGTTATTAAATTTCTTCTTACGCTCTGCTCGATTTTTTACATGTTGTGAATAACATTCTTTATTCCATTCTACTTTCTTTCTTTTAATATTATCCAACTCTTTTTTATCATACATAGAAGAAACCCCCATTTAGAAATCAATACCTTTTCGAGCAGGTACACCTTGTTGATAAGGGTGTTTTATTTCAAGCATCTCTGTAACAAGATCAGCGTATCTTACTAGTTCAGGATGAGCATCTCTACCTGTTAATATAAGTTCAAGTTTTTCTGGTTTTCCTTCAAGAAGTTTTATCACATCTTTTAAGGAAATGAGATTATAATCAATTGCAACGTTAATTTCATCAAGAATAATCATATCATATTTTCCATTGTTTACAATCTCTTTAGAATATTTGAAACCTTTTTGAGCTAGATCAATATCAACTTGATCAGGTTTTTCTTTTGATACAAATTCGTCTCTACCATGCTGTGTAATTGTAAAATTTGAGATATTTTCAATAGTATCTATCTCACTGTATCTTCGACCTTTCATAAACTGGACCATATGAACTTTCATTCCAGCACCAGCAGCACGAATTCCTAGTCCCAAAGCTGCAGTAGTTTTGCCTTTTCCTGGGCCAGTGTATACATGGACATATCCTTTTTTCAATGAAATCTCCTCTCCGTGTATTGTCTACATTATTATATTTCTTTCCTTAGAGGGATATAGAAACCTTTATGATTAATAACTAGATTCCAAGCCTCATGAAATTAGAGTTAAATGATCAGCAAAAAATGATACAAAAAATGGTTCGAGAGTTTGCTGAAAAAGAGATTAGCCCAGTCGCCGCAGAACTTGATCAAAAAGAAGAGTACCCAACAAAAATTCTTGAGAAAATGTCTAAACTAGGACTTCTTGGAACAATTATTCCAACTGCGTATAGTGGAGCAGGCCTTGATACAATTAGTTATTCTATTGTTGTTGAAGAAATATCAAGAAAATGTGCTTCAACAGGGGTTATCACATCAGTTCATATTTCTCTTGTTAGTTGGCCAATAATGAAATATGGAACTGATGAACAGAAAAAAAAGTATCTTCCAATGCTTGCAAAAGGAGAAAAAATTGGTGCATTTGCTGCAACAGAACCAAATGCTGGTTCTGATCTTGGTGCAATGCAAACAACAGCAGTTCTTAAAGGCGATAAATATATTATAAATGGAGATAAAACATTTATCACAAGCGGGCCGGAAGCAGGTATCATTATTGTTTTTGCTGTAACTGATAAAAGTGCTGGGTCTAAAGGCATCAGTGCATTTATTGTTGAAAGTTCTTTCAAAGGTTATAAGGTTGGAAGTATCTTTGAAAAATTAGGAATAAATGCATCTAAAACTTCAGAGTTAATTTTTGAAAATATGGAAGTACCTAAGGAAAATCTTCTTGGTAAAGAAGGTGAAGGATTTAAAATTGCTTTAACTACACTTGATGGAGGAAGAATCGGAATTGGTGCTCAAGCTGTAGGTATTGCTCAAGCAGCTCTTGATGAAAGTATTGAATATTCAAAACAAAGGCAACAATTTGGTAGACCACTTGCAAAATTTCAAGCAATTCAATGGATGGTTGCAGATATGGCAACTCGAATAGAAGCATCACGATATCTTGTTTATAATGCATCTTATAAAAAAGATCTTGGGGAAAGATTTAGCAAGGAAGCTGCAATGGCAAAATTATTTGCTTCTGAGACAGCTGTTGAATCGGTTATTAAAGCAGTTCAGATACATGGTGGTTATGGTTATACTAAGGAATATACAGTCGAGAGGTTATTCCGAGATGCTAAAATAACCGAAATTTATGAAGGTACTTCTGAAGTACAAAGGTTGGTAATTGCTGCAAGTCTTCTAAGATAAAATTTTACTGAGGTATACATAATGGGGGAGTTTAATTACGAAAAAGAATATCAGAGTTGGAAATGGGATATTCCAAAAAAATATAATATTGGTTATGATTGTGTTGATAAACATACTGAAACAAAAAAAAGAAACAAGGTAGCATTATACTGGGAGAATGCTGAAGGAGATTCTGATAAGTATACATATAATGATATGAAAAGACTTACCAATAAGTTTGGTAATGCTCTTAAAAAACTTGGTTTTAAGAAAGGGGATAGATTTCTTATAAGGCTTCCTAATCATCCAGAATTCCAAGTATCTTTCTTAGGTGGAGTGAAGATAGGTGCAATCCCTATTCCCTCAAGTGTTATGTTCAGGCCTCATGAGATAGAATATAGGATAAACAATAGTAATTCAAAAGCCGTTATTACAACGTCAAAATATGTTAATGAAGTAAACGAGGTAAAGGATGAATGTCCAAGCCTAGAGCAAATAATAATTGTTGATGATGCATATGGAGATCAGCTTTTATATGACGATTTAATGAAGGAATCATCTAGTAATTTAGATATTGAACCTACTAGTAACGAGGATATGGCTTTTTTCTGTTATACATCTGGAACTACAGGAAATCCTAAAGGCGCGGTTCACCTTCACCGCTGGGTTCCAGGTAATGACCCTAGTGTTTTATTTTGGCAACAAGGAAGGGATGATGATTTGTTGGCCCATACTGGTGATCTTAACTGGATTTTTCCACTTGGAAATGGTTTTCTTTATCCATGGCGATGGGGATTTTCTACATTAATATATGACGGTAGGTTTAATCCTGAACGTTGGTTTGAATTATTAGAAAAATATAAGATTACAAACCTTGCATCAGTACCAACTGCGTACCGTATGTTTGTTGCAGTTAAAGATGCAGAAAAGAAATATGATCTATCATCACTTAGACATTGTATTTCAGCTGGTGAACCTCTAAATCCACGAGTTATTCAGCTCTGGAAAAAAAGGTTTGGACTTGATATCTATGATGGAATAGGAATGACAGAAATCATGGTATACCTATCTAATTTTGAAGGTATGAAAATTAAACCAGGTTCCTGTGGAAAACCTCAACCGGGCAGAATTTGTAAAATAGTTGACCATGATGGAAAGGAGCTACTACAGGGAGAATCCGGAGTTCTTGCAATTAAGGATAGTGATCCTGGTTTATTCAAAGAATATTGGAACAAACCAGATAAAACAAATGAGAGTTTTAAGAATGGTTTTTTCCTTTCAGGTGATGTTCTTTATCAGGATGGAGATGAATACTTTTGGTTTAGTGGACGTGATGATGACTTAATTATGGCTGCAGGATACAGAATTTCACCTTTTGAGGTTGAATCAGCAATTATATCTCACCCGGAAGTATTGGAGTGTGCGGTAGTTGCTAGTCCTGATAAAATGAGAGGAGTTATTGTTAAAGCATTTGTAATATTATTAGATCAATCTAAAGCATCTGATGATTTAGCTAAGGATATTCAGGAGCATACAAAAATGGTTGCAGCGCCTTATAAATATCCTCGTGAAATTGAATTTGTTGAAGAGCTTCCTAAGACCCAAAGTGGTAAGATTAAAAGGAAGCAATTAAGAGAATTAGAGATTGGTAGAAAAGGAGTGAAAAAATGAATATAATTGTTTGTGCAAAGCAGGTTATTGATGTATCAGAAATGAAGGTAGATCCTAGCACTAAAAAACCAATTTTACAAGGAGTCCCTCAAAAAATAAGTGATATCGATAAAAATGCTATGGAGGAAGCAATAAAAATAAAAGAAAAGCATGGTGGAAAAATAACAGTTGTGACAATTGGACCAACCGATGCAAAAGAAAGGATAAAAGAACTTCTTGCTATGGGCGCAGATGAAGGAGTTTTAGTTTCTCCTCCAGAAAAATATGACTATTATGTTATATCAAATCTCTTAGCTAGTGCAATAAAAAAAATTGGTGAATACGATATTATCCTATGCGGGGAAGCATCTATCGATATGTTTTCAGGTCAAGCAGGTCCTCGCTTAGCTGGACTGCTTGGTATTCCTCAAATAACCTATGCTCAGAACGTTGTTGTTGATAAAGATAAAGTGACTGCTGATAGAAATATGGGTGATACTGCAGTTACTACTGAATCCTCTTATCCTGTTCTAATTACAGTTACAAAAGAAATCAATGAACCTAGACTTCCTAGTTTAATGCAGATACTTGGTGCGGCAAATAAACCTATAAATGAAATGACAGCTGATTCTCTTACTGATGGATTAAATCCTAAGGTTGAAATGCTTGAACTCAAAGGAGTTTCAATGGAGAGAAAAAATATTGTTTATAAGGATGACATTGATGAATCCATTAGTAAACTTGTGGATAGTCTTGCTAAAGAAGGAGTTTTGAGGTGATAAAAGATGGTTCTTGTTTTTTCAGATGATAAAAAATTAACATTTGAGTTACTCAATAAAGGTAGTGAACTTGCAAAGGAGCTCGGTGAAAAACTCACAGCAGTTATTATCGGAAAAACTGATGACACACTTTCAAAAGAGTATATTTCGTATGGTGCAGATAAAGTGTTTGTCGCAGAAACAGATATTGATACTTTTAAGGCTGAAGAATATGCAAATTATTTTGAAAATATTATTAAAGAGACTAATTCAGAAACAATTATTATTGGATCAAATAAAAATGGTAAAGAATTAGCATCACGTTTAGCCGGCAGATTGGATGTTGGGTGCATTATTGATTGTACTAATATATATTTGAAAGATAAGAAATTGACTTCTGAACGTATTGTTTATAGTGGAAATGCAATTGCAGTTGAACAATTCAACTCTAAACCAGCAATAATTACAGTTCCTTCAAAAGTATTTGATCCGTTACCAAAGGATGACTCAAGAAAGGGAGAGATAACAAAAAAGAAGTTTGATGTTGAAAAATCAGCATCCAAGATATTGAAAGTTCAAGAAATGAAAAGTGAAGATGTAAATGTTGAAGATGCTGAAATCATTGTTTCATGTGGTCGTGGATTTAAAAATAAAGAAGATATCAAAATGGTTAAGGATTTAGCAGAGGCTATAAAAGGTAAAACTGTTGGGTGCAGTAGACCTATTGCTGCTGACTTAAAATGGCTTTCTGAAGATCATTGGATTGGATTATCAGGTCATAAGGTAAAACCTAAACTCTATATTGCTGCTGGTATTTCTGGTCAAATACAACACATTGCTGGAATGAGAGACTCAGGAATAATTGTTGCAATTAATAAAGATCCAGATGCATTAATTTTTAAATCTGCTGATTATGGAATTGTAGGTGATCTTTATGAGGTTTTACCAAAGTTAACAAGTGCTGTAAAAGAAAAAATTGGATAAAACATACAATCTTCGTTAAAAGATTGGTTTAACCATTGTTCAAGGGGGTATAAGGTTATTAGTAGAGAGATAGATAGAAAGCTTATTTCTAAAATACCTAAGGATAAGCTAGCTGATTTTATTTTTATGCATTTAAGAAATATGTGGGCTGTAGATGGATTATATTACCTTGGAATCGAAGAGTCTATTGGAACTGAGGTTGCAACTGAAATTGATAGAAAAGTATGGGATGTAATGGGTAGGATTGAGGCTCAGCGAATAAAAAAGCTTTTTAATATTACTGGTACAGACATAAAGTCTATGATCAAAGCTCTTGGTTATTCTGGATGGGCTCTTGATCTTGAGGATAAAGAAATATTTGTTGAAAAAAATAAGGCAATTGTTAGAAATACTAAATGTCGAGTTCAAAATACAAGGATTAAAAAAGGATTAATAGAATTTGGTTGTAAACCAGTTAGATTTGGATTTCTAAAGGCTTTTGCTAAAGAGTTTAATCCAAATATTGTTGTAACTTGTAATGTCTGTCCACCTGATAATCATCCTGAGGACCTTTGGTGTGAATGGGAGTTTAAAATGAAGGGAAATAAAATATGAAAACATCAGATGAATATAAAAAAAGTCTAAAAAAAATGAGACCAAATATTTACAAATTTGGTAAATTAATAAAGGATGTAACTACTCATCCTGCAACTAAAAGGACAGTTGAAGGTCATGCACAAATATTTGACGCTGCTAAAGATGATGAATACAAAGATATTCTTACGACAAAGTCGAGCCTAACGGGAAAAAGAATCTCTAGGTATCTTTCTATTATAAACAGTGCTGAGGATATGATTTCAAATGTTCGTATGAAACGGCTTATGTTTAATTTAACAGGAACTTGTACAGGAGGAAGATGTGTAGGATTCAATGCACTAAATTCTATGTGGGCTACAACATATGATATGGATAAAGATTTAGGAACTGATTATCACAAAATTCTTAGGAAATGGTTAATAGATGCCCAAGAAAGAGATATTACTCTTTCTGGTGCACTTACAGATCCAAAAGGTGAACGTTCATTATCTCCATCACAACAAAAAGATCCAGATATGAATCTACATATCATTAAAAAGAGAGACGAGGGCATAGTTGTAAGAGGAGCAAAAGTAATGATCTGTGGTGTGGCTGCAGCAAATGAAATTTTTGTTATGCCCGGATCAGGTTATAAAGAGGCTGATAAGGACTATTCAGTTTCTTTTGTAATACCAAGAGATATCGAAAATCTTACAATTGTTGAAACAAGAAGACCTAGTGATGAAAGAGAACTCAGTGAAGGTTTTGACAATCCTGTTAATATTGGTGGTATTACACAAGCATATCTTTTATTTGAGGATGTATTTATACCAAAAGAAAGAGTTTTTATGTGTGGAGAGTTTGATTATTCAAATAAAGCAGTTTTGAATTTTATTGCTCCATATAGAACTGCTATTGGTGGCTGTGTTGCTGGTCAAGGAGATGTTATGATAGGTGCTGCAGCATTGATGGCACGAGCAAACGGTCTATCAGAAAAGGTTTTTAGAGAAAAAATAACACAGATGATAATTAACAATGAAACAACCTTTGGAATGGGTGTAGCAGCTGGAATTCTTGGAAAGAAACATCCATCAGGAGTATGGATTCCAAACCAATTAATTTCAAATGTAAATAAGGTACATGTTGCTACACTTCCTTATGACACAAAACGTTTAACACAGGAGATATCTGGTGGAATTGCTGAAACAGGATGTTTACCTTCATGCAGAGATATTAACGACTCAAGATATGGTGATCTTCTTAAGAAATATTTGAAGGCAAATTGTTCTGGGGAATCTCGTGCAAAGATTGCAAGACTTATTGAGTGGTTGACTATCGGTTCAGGTGTACCAGGTTGTATGCATGGAGGAGGTTCGCCAGAAGGTGCTAAGTTAATGATTAACGCAAAAACAGATATCAATAATTACATCGATCTTGCAAAACGTCTTGCAAATATAAAAGAGGATATTAAAGTTAAAAACAACAAGAAATAAAATTTTTAATTATAAATAAGATATTTTGCTATTAAATCATTTTTTAATTTTATAGAGATATATTTTTAAACTAGTGTGTTTATATTCATTTTGGGGACTATATTACTATGAAAAAAGAGAACTGTCCATTTTGTGGGCATAGATGGACTAGAAGCACACAAGAATCACCAGTTGAATGTCCAAGTTGTCATAGTAAATTTTATACTCAAGAAGAATTGGCAGAAAAAAGACTTGAAAAAGATAACGGATAATCATTTACTTTGAATATGTTTTCATTTTGACATTTTTACCCACTAGATTTAAATATTATAATTCACAGAGATTATTCTGGTATGTGATAGTAAGATTGGAGATATTTGGTATCTACCTATCTTACTGCCACGAGGAAATTGGAGATATTTGGTATCTACCAATTTATCACTTGTGGCTTATTCATACCAAACAATTATTATTTTGAAATTAATTTTACAGGTATAGACGATTTTTTGTTTATTTCACGAAATCGTGTATTTTTGTTACAAATGTTATAAAATCGCTAAAATTGTCTTAATCGTTGCAATATTATGTTAATCTTAATTATCAAGTTCGAAAGCAGGGCAATTCTCATCACCAGTACATGTAGACTTCTTTAATGGTGAATATGAACAACGATCCCCTAGTTCTTCTTCTTTATACCACATACAATCTTTCCGATTACATTTTTTCATTTAAATCATGTCCTTTATTTCATAATTATGAATTAATACAAAATAGAAATAGTTTTGTCAATAAATTTTATTCTTCTGATTCTGCTAATTCTATTCCATCATCAGTTAAAAATATTCTAAGTTTTAAAGATTTTTTACCAATGACTTCTCTTAAATAACCCATGTCTTTAAGTTTTTCTATATTAAATAAAAATTCTTCTTGACTAAGGTCTAATTCATTTCTTAGATTATTTGACCACATATCATTTCCATTTTCATATAGAGCATCAATAATTTTAATTAATCTTTCTACATCGTACATAAAATTTCTCCTCAATAAAAATAACATTTGTTGAAATAAAAAGATAACGGAGTTTTTTTGTGCATTTTTTAACTCAAATTCTTATTAACATAAGGGAAATCTTGCTTTTGCTACAAGTTTTGAATTTAACGATTTTAAAGCGATATAAACCGATTTGGCTTTTAGTTAGCACAATTATCATTTGCTGTAGCACAATCTTATTTAGTATGGCTAAAATCCTCTCTTTGGTTTGCAAATTTTAAGTTATTTAATATACCTTAATATAACCGATTGCTAACAGTAATATAAAAAATAAAGAACAGTAAGGTCAAACATTTTCAAATTCTACAATTTGATGACCAATGCCTTTGGAGAATAATTCCTCCTTTGGCAAAAACTAATTTTATTGCCTGGATGTTGGAGCAATACCTAACAGGCATGTTTTAACAGATTAAACATCACTTAAACCTACAAGGTTATCATTGGCATACCTAGCAGGTTTTTAAAATAACTATTTAGTAAACTTTCTAAAAAAATTGCTCAGTGCCGAGTTTCGTTTTTTATATAGTCTTTCTTCTTCCATTTCCTCAAATTTTGCTGATTCATCTGGTTTGAATCCTTCTTCTGATTTTTCTTTTAAATTTTCAAGTTCATCTTTATCTAACCATACACCGCCACAATTTAAACAGACATCAACTTCGATATCATCGGCTTTTTCAATGTCCATTGTCATTCCACATCTAGGACATACCATAGGGCTTCTGCTCTTGGTTCCAATATGTTTAGTTAAATAATTTGTTAATTCCCGGTCTTTAAGAAGTTTACCAAGTTCGCCTTTATCGAGCCATATACCTTTACATTTAGGGCAAACATCAATTATTATATTTGGTCCAAAAGTTTCTACTTCTTCTTTCTTCATTTCTACCCAGCATTTATGACATTCGTATTTTCTCTCGGATTCAATTTTATCGTTAGTCATACAATCAAGGTATAATTTCTATGATTTAATTATTTTTGGAAGCAATACCTAGCAGGTTCTAATCATAAGGCTATAATTGTATTTTAGAAGCTAATGATATGCCTATAATTAGAGTTTAATAGAGTTAAAAGAAGGTACAAAGCCGCTGGGGGGAATTAGTAGTCGAATCTCAAAGCCCCAACATAAAATGCCAAAGATATATCGGGTTGTGGTCAGATATACCTTACAATAATTTCAAGACTTACATCCAGCATTTACACCCTCTGAGATAAAGTTTTATTCCTGTTATATTAAGAATAAAAAAATAATACAAAAGTACAGACTGAAGGAACCTGCATAACGAATACCCATCCAGCAGTTGGTTCTCCCTTGTCCCATCCACAGTCCATCTATGAGTTCTCCATTATCAGCTGCAGTCAGAAGTTTGTAGAATGTAGGACTATATGTTATGCATAGAAAGAGTATTACTAAATAAAACATAGAAACGCCTATATTGAATAACTGATATGTAATCAAAAGAATCAATGTGCTAAGGAATATTGCCAAGTATATGACGAAAACGACCCAGATCGTTCTCTTTTGCCCAAGTGCGGCCACGGTATTTCTTTCCACTTTCTTGTCTACCTCATAATCACGGATCTCTTGAAGCAGTTGAGCTATAGCACTCCGCATCATCAATACCGCCAACAAGAATACAGCTCCGCTTGAAAAATCCCACAAGGCCACCAAGCAGAAGAAATATGGAAATGTGTTTATGAATACTCCATGGCTGAGGACATCTACACCTACCTTGTTCTTGAACCTGAGCGGCTCTGCGGTATAGAAATAGAATACAAACAGAGCGAATGCTGTAAACAGAAAGGCGAAGAAGCTGAAGAATAATGAAACCACTAATGATATTACTGCAGTTGTAATAAGCAACGCCCAGACTTCCTTTGTGGTAACTCTTCCAGTACAGATAGGGTTTCTAAGACGTTTCTTTTCATCTAAGGCATCTATGTGCCTGTCGAAGTAATCGTTACTAGCAAAAAGGAATATCTGCGTAGCAAAAACTACAATTAAAGCGAGATATAATGGATATGAAGTAAACAAATCTGTCAAGTTCTCTATAGTTATTCTATTGTTGATCCTGAATATATGCGGTATGAATGCGAAAAAGATAAGACCAAGCGATAACAGCCACCACTCCCCAACCCTTGAAAGGTCGCAAAGAACACCTTTAAACTTGTTTGTTTGGGTATTACTGTTCATTAAATATTTCACCCGACGAAATATGACGTAAAGAAGACTGACATATAAAAACATTGAAATAACCAAAACAAGTAGAGTATTTTGCCTCCTTCCGAACTACCAACTTATAACAATTAATCCAACTATTAACATCTCATTATTCGTTATTTCTTTCTCCCGTGTGTACATCCTATTATATTTCCATCCTTATCAAATTTGGTGTCACCTGCAGCAGTTGCTTTGTAAGGATATGTGCAGACGTTTGTGTTTTTGTCTTTAAACTTACATTTAATGCATTTCATTAAATCACCTTAAAAGTCGCCAACCACCGGGAGTCATTTTTTCAACAATTATTCTCCCATCTTTACCTACTGAAAGCCGGTAATCTTTAGAATTCTCATATCCTAATGGTCCTTCAACAGCTGTTGTTAA
>DAOVGR010000031.1 GCA_030672305.1 Thermoplasmatales archaeon
GATTGTTTTCGGAAACAGTTGTATCGATATTTGGTGTTAAACTCCATTGTGACCCAGTTGTTCCGTGTGTCATACAATGGTTTTTTATAGCATCCGCTACTTACATTTTTCATAATTTTTGTTTCTCCTGTCGCACCTTTACAGGGCACACCCTAAGCGGTGTGCCGTATGCGACAAAAAAAGAGCGGTTAGTTGTCTAAAAAGAGATGTGGCTTTTCATCTGCGGGTCTTTCGCTATGCTTCAGACCGCGCAGTATTCCCACCCACAATTATAATATTCGCACGTTCAGAAAATCCTTCTTTTTCTCTAAAAATATGATATAAATCTGCTATTTTACCATGGGGCCAAAAGTCTGAAAGAAATCTTGTATTTTTAATATCAAGGCTATCTGCCCATGCCTTTTTTGATGGGATGGAATCAACATTTATACCAACTGCAACCGTGTTCAACTCTTCAAACTCTTTCCAATTCTTTTCCAGGGATTTCATCTGTTCTGCACAAATTCCTGTCCAAGCAAGTGGATGAAATGATAGAAGCACTCGTTTTCCTTTGAAATCAGATAATTTAAATTCTTTTTCATTTTGATCAAATAAAGAAAAATCAGGTGCTTTTTCTCCAGCTTTAAAACAGTTTCTCTCCACTTAATTTACCTCTTCAATCCATTCTTCCTTCAAAATGTCTCCTTTAATACCAACGACTATTGATTTTATTGGAATTTTTCTTGAAGTCTTTTCAGCAGCGCTTTTTACAAGACCGAGTAATCCACTACAACAAGGAACTTCCATTATCATAACTGTAAGGGTATTAATTTTAGCACCATCTATTAATTTAATCAATTTCTCCAAGTATATTTCTAGATTTGTATCTAATTTCGGGCATGCAATAGAAATACTACGGTCCTTGAGATAATCTTTATGAAAATCACCAATAGAATAACCAACACAATCTGCTACAAGCAATACATCTTTACCCTGGAAATATGGTGCAAATGGCGGTACTAAATGAAGTTGAATTGGCCATTGTCTAAGCTGGGAACTTCTAGAACCACTTTCTTCTACAGTTTCCATCTTTTCATCTGAGAAATCCTTCATTTGTGCTCCTGGGCATGCCTGATGAGGTTCGTGTGTACAACCGCATTCAGTTTCTTTGAAATCTACATCAATACCTTTTTCATCTAGAAATTCTAAAGCTTCCTTAAGATATTCTGTTTCTCCATGATCTTTCAAATGTTTAAGATGAGCAATAATAGTGTTTTTACCAGCTTTTACAATATTTACCATCGTCTTTTTTTCATCGTAAGGTTCTGCCTCTCGTTCTTCAGTTGTAATTGCACCCTCTGGGCAATGTCCAAGACAGGCACCAAGACCATCACAAAAAATATCACTTATCAGTCTTGCCTTACCATCAATAATTTGAATTGCTCCTTCAGGACAATTTGGGATACACAACCCACAACCTGTACATTTTTCCTCATCAATTCTTACAATCTTTCTTTTTGACATTTTTATCAATCTATGCAACTATTTTTAATGTTGGAAGGTCATTTTCAACTGTTGAATTTGGTTGTATATTGAATTTTTCAACCAAGATTTTTAATACGTTTGGCGAAACAAAAGCAGGCAAGGTTGGTCCCAACATTATATTTTTTACACCAAGTGATAAAAGTGAAAGCAATACTAGAACAGCTTTTTGCTCATACCACGAAATGTTGTAAGAAATTGGTAATTCATTTAGTTCAACACCAAAAACTTCCGAAAGCTTCTGAGCGATAACCACAAGTGAGTAAGAATCATTACACTGACCTGCATCAATTACCCGAGGGATACCATCAATATCTCCAAGTCCTAGCTTGTTATATCGATACTTTGCACAACCAGCAGTAAGAATTACGGTATCATTAGAAAGAGCTTTAGCAAAATCAGTATAATACTGTCTATTAGTTCTACGACCATCACATCCTGCCATAACAACAAACCGTTTTATTTTACTAGTTTTAACTGCTTCAACAATTTTATCTGCAACACTTAGTGTTGCATTGTGAGCAAAACCAATAGTTATCTCTCCTTCGTCAATTTTTTCAGGAGGAGAACATTTTTTTGCTAGTTCAATAATCTCAGAAAAATCCTTTGGACTTCCATTTTTTCTATCAGGGATATATTTCAAACCTTCAAACCCAACAATACCTGTCATGTAAACTCTATCTTTATAAGAATCTCTCGGAGGTACCAGACAATTTGTTGTTAAAAGAATGGGTCCATTGAATTTTTCAAACTCTTCTTTTTGTTTCCACCAAGAGCTGCCATAATTACCTACAAGATGAGAATATTTCTTAAATGCTGGATAAGCATTTGCAGGTAGCATCTCGCCATGGGTATATACATCAACACCAAATCCTTCAGTTTGTTTAAGTAATTCCTCTAAATCTTTTAAGTCATGACCACTGATAAGAATACCTGGATTGCTTCTAACTCCTATGTTTACATTTGTTATTTCAGGATTGCCATAAGTAGAAGTATTGGCTTTATCAAGCAATGCCATTGTCTTAACGCCTATCTCTCCACAGTTCATTACTAAATTTACTAATTCATCTGCTGATAGATCCTTTGTAGTTCCAGCTAACCCTTCTTGCATGAACTTAATAATATCTTCATCCATTTTATCTAATGCATAGGCGTGATGGTAGTATGCTGCCATTCCTTTTAAACCATAAATCAAGAGCCAGCGAAGTGATCTTATATCTTCATTTTCGGTACTCAATATTCCAATTTTTTCTGATTTTTCAAAAATCTCTTCCTCATTATCAGATTGCCAGTTTACAGAATCATGTTGAGGGTCTATTGGGACATCATCTTTTATTTTCTCTCTTAATTTGATTGCTTCCTGAATTTTATCTAAAAAATATTGTTTATCAAAATTTGCATTAGTAATTGTTGCAAATAAATTATCTATGATGAACTTATCTGCTTCTTCATTGTTCTTACCTTGTTTTCTAGCTTCGATATTACATATTGCAATTCCTTTCATTAAGTATATTAAAAGGTCTTGTAAATTTGCAACATCACCTTTTTTACCACATGCACCTGCTGTTGTGCAACCTTTATTATTTATTGTTTCTTCACATTGATAACAAAACATTTTTTTTCACCTCAAATATTCATCTAGTGCTTTTTTTACTTCAACAACATAAGTCATCGCTGGGCCACCACCCATAAGTATTGCTACTGATGCTACCTCCAGAATTTCTTCTTTGGTAGCTCCTGCTTGAAGGGCTTTCCCCACATGGATAGCAATACAATATTTACATCTAGCAGTGATTGCTGTTCCAACAGCAACAAGTTCTTTTGTTTTAGTGTCAAGCACTCCTTCTTTTAACGCCGATCCCATAAAGGCTTTAAAATGTCTCAAGGTTTCTGGCTGCTGTTTTGATAATTCACCCATCATCTGCATTACACTATCGACTGATTCTTTCATTTCACCCAAATTCATCACCTATCTCTTAAAATTATTAAGACTCCCACAGCCCATGTATATTACAGTACTCTCGGGCTTCTATTTCGTCTGCTTTAATTTCAAATTTTGCTTGTGGCTTATCACCAGGTTTTAAAAACTTACGATAAGCTGCTCCATCTGCTATTACCTGTATCCATTCAATGTAGTGTTTTTCTTCCATTGGATGATCCTGGTTTTGTCCCACCTTTACTAGAACTCCATCTGCTGTTTTTTCAATATAAGGGACATGCTTTTCAACAGAAGAGTCTTCAGTTTTTTCCTTCATCAGTTCCATTGGTTCTCCACAACATACCAATTCACCAACACCATCATGTAACATTTCTACTATATTTCCACATAAATTACATTTGTATATTTCTCTTACTTTTGTCATAATCTAATTACCTCACAAAATTTTTTATTTCTTTTTTTTATTTTTATAATCCTTAATAGCCTCATACAATGCATCAGCTGCCAAATTAGAACAATGCATTTTTTGAGGTGGCAAACCATCGAGTTCATTTGCAACATCATTTCTTGTAATTTTAAGTGCTTCATCAACAGTTTTTCCCATTGCAATTTCAGTTACCATTGAACTTGTTGCAATAGCTGATCCACACCCAAATGTTTTGAATTTGATATCTTTTATAACATCATTTTCAACTTTTATGTACATCTCCATTAAATCTCCACAAACAGGATTTCCAACTTTTCCATAACCATCTGGATTTTCAATTATACCAACATTTCTTGGATTTGTAAAATGATCCATTACTTTCTTACTATATACTGGAATTTTATCACCTCATTTAATTAATGGTGAAAGTTTTCTTAACCTACTAACTGTTTCACCAACAGCTTTCACAATTTTTTGAACCTGATTCATATTATTTGAATGACCTAGAGTCATTACCATAGAACCATGAGCTTCTTCATGCTTGAGACCAATTGCTAAAAGAACATGCGAAGGCTCAAGAGTCTTAGATGAACAAGCTGAACCGGTAGCAATTTGAATTCCATACATGTCCATGTTTAATAGGATACTTTCTCCCTCAATATAACTAAATCTGAAGCTTGCATGATGTGGTAACCGCTTTTTTGGATGACCCGTTAGATAAGTTTCATCAATTTTTATTATTTCAGAAATTAATTTATCTCTGATTTTTAATAATCGATTACTTTCAGTATCCATTTCATTTTTTGTAATCCTTGCAGCTTCACCCATACCAACTATAACAAATATATTTTCAGTTCCAGATCTTAGACCTCTTTCTTGTCCTCCACCCGGCATGATTGATTGAATTTTTAATCCAGGTTTTACATACAATGCTCCTGCTCCCCGAGGTCCATATAAGTCATTAGAGGAAAGAGTTAGTAAATCAATTCCGTCTTTCTGAACATCAATTGGTATTCTTCCTGCAGCTGCTGTTGCATCCACATGTAAATATTTTCCTTTATCATGTACAATTTCAGAAATTTCTTTAATAGGTTCAATTGTCCCAATTTCGTTATTTGCATACATAATAGATGTTACAACTGTATTTTTTGTCAAAAGTTTTTCAAGTTGAGATAAATCAATGATTCCATTACTATCTACAGGTATTGTATTAAATATCCAACCGTTTTTTTGAAGATCTTTCATTGGATTAATTACTGATATATGATCAATTGCACTTGAGAGAACTTCTTTACCTTCTTTGATATTTCTATAGGCCGTTCCTCTTATTGCTATATTATTTGATTCAGTGGCACTACCTGTAAAAATAATAGTTTTTTCATTTTCAGCATTTATTAAATCAACAATTTTTCTTCTTGAATCTTCAATAGCTACCTTAGCATCCTGTCCAAATTCGTATAATGAGGAGGGATTGCCTGAATCTATTAAGTATGGTTTAGCAAATTCAAATACCCGAGTATCAATAGGCATAGCAGATGCATGATCTAAATATATTCTATCCATTTTATCTCACTAAAACCACATAGTTGATCCTGCATCTAAAGCAAGATCATTTAACGTTCCTGCTCCAACAATTTTTACACCGGGTATAAGGTCAACTTTTTCCCAACCGAGTATCTGTTTTGAAGCTTCACAAACATAGATTTCTATTCCCATATCAAGGGTTTTTTTAATCATCTCAGCAACTGAAGGAAAACTACCTAATTTTATTTTTTCAGCTTCCCCAGGTTTTAAAATTTTTAGTCCAGTTCCAAGATAATAAATTATTGGTTTAATATCCATCATCTTAGCAGTTTGTGCCAAAACCAATGGTGAATATTGTTTTTCAGGTGCATCGGTTGTTTGCACATACAATATTGAATTTTCATCTTTCATATATTTTCACCTCATTTTTTTCTCTTAATAAAGAAGGTCAAAATGGTCCCTTCTTTTTCAAATTTCAATATTTCATGTCCAGTACGTTTAGCCCAACGTTTTATGTCTTCTTCAGCAGCGGGGTCATCTGCTTCGACTTTTAACACCTGTCCAATATCAATTTTATCAATTCTTTCTTTAGTCATAGCAATTGGCATTGGACAAAAGTAACCAACACAATCAAGTTCTGCATCAGGTGTTATTTCATCGCTCAGAAATATTGCCCCCCCAAATAGTCAAATTCAAACCAGTAACCAGTCGTGTTGATATGATTAAATTCTTTTTCAAGTAAGGAATAATGATTTTTTTCTTGCTCAATTATTTCTTGGATAACATTTTTTAATTCTTGATTTTCGAGGTTTTCTATAATATTAGTATAGTAATCAATTGCTTCTTTTTCACTATCCATTGCCATTCTTAGTGCATCAATCTCAGTACTATCTGGATCCATACCAGGAGCATCTTTAAGATCTGTTGGAAATATTGGTATACTTGCATATTTTTTACTAGAATTTATTAAATCCTTCCATTCTGACTGACCTACTTTATCTTCAAACATTTTTTGAAAAACATCGAGATGCTTTTGCTCATCTGCTGCAAGGCTTTCGAAAATAGTACGACCCATATCACTTCGACTTTGGACTGCAGCTTTTGTATAAAAAGTATAACCATCCTTTTCCATTTGTATAGCGGTTAATATTGCGTCCTTAACATTCTCAATTTTAGTCATTTAATAAACCCCCCTTTAAATTAGTAAGACTCCATCCATATCTCATAATAGCTTTGTGGATGTTGACAAGCTGGGCAGACATCAGGTGCCTCCTTTCCTTCATGTACGTATCCACAGTTCCGGCATCTCCATTTGACATCTTTTTCTTTTTTAAATACTTCTTTTTTCTTAACATTTTCAAGTAATTTTCTGTATCTTCTCTCATGATAAGCTTCTACTTCAGCAATCTTTTTGAAGCTATGTGCTACCATTGGAAATCCTTCTTTTTCAGCGGTTTCTGAAAAATCAGGATAAAGTGAACCCCATTCCATTTTTTCACCTTCAGCAGATGCGAGAAGATTTTGAGCAGTATCACCAATAACACCCGCTGGATATTCAGCAATAATTTCGACATCTCCTCCCTGCAGATGTTTAAAGAAGACTTCAGCATGTTCTTTTTCATTATCAGCTGTTTCTTGAAAAATTGCTGCAATTTGTTCATATCCTTCTTTTTTTGCTTTTGATGCAAAAAAGGTATAACGGTTTCTAGCTTGTGACTCTCCTGCAAAAGCTGCAAGAAGATTTTTTTCAGTTCGAGTTCCTTTCATACTTTTCATAACTTTTCCTCCATCATATTTTATTCATGGCCCAGCATGGACCATAGGCCAGTAAACATCGCCTTCTTCAAAACGTTCCATGCTCTCTTTCTCCATTTCAAGAATTTTATAATGTCCTTTCTCCATATCTGAGAAGTACAACAATGTGTTTTTTAGTTTAGTCCCTTCTTCAAAACGACCTGCTAGAGAATTGTAGAACTTGCTTGCAGATTGTTCAGCGTTCATTGCTTCTTTTAACAAAATACTCAAAGGTAAGTCTTCGGATATCTTTATTTCAGGAAGTGGGACAGGTGATATCTTTGGAATAACAATTTTATTTTCAGGGAAATGATTTTTATAAATTTCCTCAATAAACAATCTGTGTTTTTCTTCTTCATTTGCAAGAAATTTAAGCTTATCTTCAAGCAGTCCATTTTTTGTTTTCTTTGCCATTTTTAAATAAAGTTTATTGCTCTCCAATTCACTTTTAATAGCTGCAAGAAACAATTCTTCCAATTCAAAACTCTTTAAATCCATTTTTTCACCCTATTTAAGATAAACAGCATGCAAATCAAGATGATCTGTTTCAATCTCAACAAGTACACCAAAGAACTCTTTGAGTCTTGGCTCTGTTGCTTCGTCTCTAAACTTTGAATAGGCTTTTATTGCACGGTCTTCTCGTTCCCAGCCTTCTTTAGAATTTGCTTTTGAATTTGCATTACATGCTTGTTTCTCCAATTCAGGTCGAGAGATTTTCAAGAATTTTGAAATAGCGGAAGCATGCTCTCGTTCAACTTTCATTAGTGCTTTAAATTTTGCTAAACTGTAATGATCACCTGCTGTATCAGCAATATTTTTTGCACAGTCGTAGAATGCAGTGTTATCTAATTCTAGTTGTAATGCAGCTTCAAGATTTTTCTTGGATATTTCACTCAATGATACATTAAATTCATCTTGATTCCAATCTTGTGCTTCAACAAAGTATTGCTGGGATGCACCGCAAAAAGGACACTGCATCGGAGCCTCTGAACCTATGTATGGGTCACCACAAATTCTACATCTAAAAACTTTTACCATTCCCATATTATCTACCAATTCCACAAATTTTTTTATTATTTTACAGTTATACTTCTTCCTTTACCAATAGTAGGTGATTTCTTTGTTACTAATATTTCTAATATTCCATCTTTTAGAGTTGCATCAGCTTTATCTGGATTTACTTCTTCTGGAAACATCATTGTTCGGCATATAGTGGAATAGCTACGTTCTCTTCTTACCCAACCCTCGTCTTTTTCCTTATTTTCAGTTTTTGTCTCACCACAGATACTAATGTTGTTTGTTGTAATATTAACCTCAATATCTTTTTTGTTTACACCGGGCATCTCTGCTCTAATCTTGTATTCTTTTCCGGTATCTAGCATATCAATAGCAGTAATTTTTTTATCAGAATCAAACCATCGATCAACCAATTTTTCAGCTGGTGTAAGACCACTCCATCTTCTTCGCCAAAGTGGAGCCCATGGATCTTCCCAAAACCTTCTATCCATACTTTCCATTAAATCCCATGGATTCCAAACAGCGGGAGTTGTCGTTTTTTCAGGTGTTGTTCTCTTTCCTTTTTTTGTTTTTATATTTATCTGCTTTTCTTTCTTTTTCACCATTATTTATCTAACTCCTTTTGGTAAACTTCAACTCTTTTTGATTATTTTATTCGCTTCATGGGTTCGCCACAGCAGTATGGTACAGACTTTGGTTCTTCATCAAACTCTATAATACCACAACTACACTCACCTTCTGAGCACTGGCATTCATATTGTACAGGCTTATTAGATACTTTACAACCACAACTCTTACACATTTTCTTTACCTCCATTACATTCATTCATTTTTTAGGTTTTTACTAACTTCTTACTAATTTTTTTAGCATTATTTAATTCATTTTCATCAGGGATATAATTAAGATTTATCGAGTTCTCAGGTAATTCCCAATGAAGCTCCTTTAATATTTTTTCAATTTCACCTACCGCCTGACCTCCCCAGCCGTAAGATCCAAAAACAAATCCAACTCGATTTCTTGGTCTAAGCCCCTTTAAATAGGTTAAAAATCCCCCCATTGAGGGCATCATTGTGTTGTTCATTGTAGGAGATCCAAGAAGAATATATCTAGATGAAATAACATCAGTTATTATATCTGAAATATTTGTATTTTTTAAATTTCTAATAATTATTGGTATCCCTGTTTCTTCAATCCCTTCAGCAAGGGCAAATGCAATTTTTTCTGTTGAACCCCACATTGAATCATATACAATAAGAGCTTTATTTTCAGTTTCATAATTAGCCCATTTTGTATACTCTTTAACAATATTTGGTATAAAAGAGCGCCATATTATTCCATGACCTGGCGCAATCATATCTATGTCAAGTCCCCCAACTGCTTCCAATGCTTTTTTTACCTGATCTCCATAAGGCATAACGATATTTGCATAATATTTTGCTGCTTCTTCCTTAAGAATCCCCCATTCAATTTCATCATCAAATCTTTGCTCAGTAGCTATATGTTGGCCAAAAGCATCGTTTGGAAGTAAGAGTTTATCACTAGGAATATAGGTAACCATTGAATCTGGCCAATGTACCATTGGGATGTGTACAAAATGAAGTGTTCTTTTACCAATATTGAGTGTATCCCCAGAATTTACAACCTTAAAATTTAAATCTTTTTTATAATGTAAGCGTAAGCCTTTTTCTCCACGGGTTGAAGTTATTATTGTTGCATTTGGACAAATTTCTAGCAACTTTAATATTGAGCCAGAATGGTCCATTTCAACATGGTTTGAAATAATATAATCTATCTTTGATGGATCAACAATTTCTTTTATTCTAGCAATCATCTCATCAAATAAATAGTGTTTAACTGTATCAACAAGAGTAATCTTCTTATCCATTATTAAATATGCATTATAAGTGGTTCCTCTTTGTGTGGAATATCCATGAAAATTTCTTAGATTCCAATCAATGCCACCGACCCAGTATATATCTGGCTTTATCTGAATTTTTTTCAGCCGAATCACTCCTTACTAAAAGATTTTTTTGATGCACCACAAACTGGGCAGACCCAATCATCAGGAATATCTTCAAACTTAGTTCCAGGTTGAACTCCATTACCCGGGTCCCCTTTTTCAGGCTCATATACATAACCACATACATCACAAACATATTTGTCCATTTTTTTCGCCTCCTTAATTTCTTTATCAACTGCACGATAATAGGTTGGTGCAGTCTTCGGTGAAAAACCACCTTTCACTTTATGGTAATATTCATATGTCATTGGATTTTCTTCAGATAAAATATCTGCTTCAACCACATTAGCACAAAAAATTGTATGAGTACCTACATCAATCTTATCTATTACGTTACATTCAACAAAGCCTAATGAGTGATCATTAATAATTGGAGCTTTTGTTTTTCCTAATTTGTAATTAATACCATTAAATTTGTCAATCTCTCGTCCAGATTTAAAACCAAATGTTCCTATGAACTTCATTGGAGTATTTTCTGGTAGAATTGATATTGTAAATACTTTGCTCTTCAATATATAATCATGTGTTAAATTCTGTTTGTTAATAGAGATTGCAACAGTAGGTGGTTCAGATGTAACTTGAAATATTGCATTAGCAATCTGACCGTTTTTTTTATCACCATTAACAGAAGAAACAACGTAAAGCCCATATGATATTTTATGAAGTGTTTTTCGATTCATTATCCTATCCTTCCCTTTTTAAACAGTTTTTACAAATACCTTTAATATATCCATGAATCTCATCTATCTTATGTCCAAATTGTTTCATTTTTTCTATATTTGGACATTTTAATTCAATATCAATAACATTTCCACATATCTTACAGTAAAAGTGATGATGCATTCCATGATCAATATCATATCTTAATTCTGATCCAGAAATTGTAAGTGACTGGATAATTCTATGTTTGCTAAGTGTTTCTAGAGCGTTATATACGGTAGTTTTTGATAACGATGGATTTTTCTTTTTTAAATACGAATAAATCTCATCAGCTGTAGGATGTGTACAATTCTTATCTAAATATTCCAATACAACTAATCTCTGTGGTGTAATTTTTATATGGTTATTTTTTAGGATTTTTACATATTTATCCAATCATTTCACCCATCATTATGTAACAATTACTAAATTGTAATCATTACAATTTAACACGTAATACAAAATGGTATTTAAGGTTTTCGATGATTAATAATTCAATAGGATGCTAACAAGAACTATGCTCAACTGCTTCATTAGGACATGAACTGACACATGCACAGCATTCAATGCATTCTCCAAGATTCTTGCATACTGCCTTGCCATCTTCCAGTTCAAATATTTCAACTGGACACGCAGTTACACATTCTCTAGCACCAGTACATTTGTCTAGGTCTATTATAATTTTGATATCTCCTTCCTCATATTCTTTTTTCATGTTATTAAAACCCCCATTTCTTCAACTTAGCATAAATAAAAAGTACTATTTTAGAGTTACGAATTTAATTAAAACAAAAATATTTTGAAAGTGATTTGTAATACCAAATAAAGGGAGGAACTAAATGGGAAAAATTGTTTGGAAACCGACAAATGATTATATCGAAAATGCAAATATTACCAGATTCATGAAAAAAAATAATATTAAAAATTATAATCACCTTATAAAAAAATCTACAGATAATATTGAATGGTTTTGGGATGCAGTATTAAAAGACTTGAATATTGAATGGTATAAACCATATGAAAAAGTATTAGATGATTCAAAAGGAATTCAATGGACTAAATGGTTTATTGGTGGGAAAATAAATATCGTTCACAACTGTCTTGATAAACATGCAAATTCTAAAAGAAAAGATAATATTGCACTAATCTGGGAAAATGAAAACGGAGATGTTAGGAAACTAACATATTGCGACCTTTATAGAGAAGTAAATAAGTTTGCCAATGGATTAAAAGAATTGGGAATTAAAAAAGGTGATAGAGTTGGCATCTATATGCCAATGATACTTGAGACAGTGGTGGCTTTTTTGGGGGTAATAAAAATAGGTGCTATCAGTATCCCAATATTTTCTGGATTTGGTGGTCATGCACTTGCTCAACGATTAGATATAGCAGGTGCAAAAGTTTTGGTTACTGCAGATGGATCAGTTAGAAGAAGGAAAACAGTTAATATTAAAAAAGAAGTTGATAAGGCAATAAGTAGTGTATCATCAATTGAACATGTAATTGTTTATAAAAGACTTGGAATAGACACCCCGATGAAGGACGGTATAGATATTTTTTGGAAAGATCTTGTCTCAAAACAATCAGATATATGTAAGACAGAGCAAATGGAATCAGAAGATAATGCTATGATTATATTCTCGTCTGGTACAACTGGTAGACCCAAAGGAACTGTTCATACGCATGGTGGTGCTCTAGCACAAATTGCAAAAGAACTTGGATATTATTTTGATATTAAAGAAAAAGATGTGTTTTTCTGGTTAACAGATATCGGTTGGATGATGGGACCATGGATGATTATAGGTGTTCAAAGTTTTGGAGCTGCAATTGTTATTTATGAAGGTGCACCTAATTATCCTAATCCAGATAGATTGTGGGTGCTTATAGATAAACATAAAATTACAACACTAGGAATTTCACCTACTGCTATTCGTATGTTCATGAGATATGGTGATGAATGGGTTAATAAACATGATCTTAGTTCATTGAGATTTTTAGGTTCAACAGGTGAACCTTGGGATTCTGATTCATGGAATTGGTTTTTTGAAAAAGTCGGAAAGAAAAAAATCCCAATTATTAATATATCAGGTGGAACAGAAATCGTAGGTTGCTTCTTATCGCCCCTACCAATTACTGAACTTAAACCCTGCACCCTTAGAGGCCCTGGTCTTGGTATGGATATCGATGTTTTTGATGATAATGGTAAACCAATCAAGGGACAGATGGGACATCTTGTTGCAAAAAAACCAGCCCCCTCTATGACACGCGGATTTTGGAATGAACCAGATAGATATATTGATACCTATTGGTCCAAATGGCCTAACATTTGGTACCATGGTGATTGGGCAAAAATTGATGAGGATGGTTTTTGGTTTCTCCATGGTCGAAGTGATGATACAATAAAAATTGCTGGAAGAAGAACTGGACCGGCAGAAATTGAAGCAGCATTAATTGAACATCCTGCTGTTTCTGAAGCTGCATCTATTGGAATTCCAGATGAAATAAAAGGTGAAGATCTGGTTTGCTTTGTTGTTTTAAAACCAGGTAATAAACCTAGTGAAGATTTAAGAGAGGAACTTAAAAACCAAGTAGTAAAAATTATGGGAAAAACACTCAAACCACGTGATATTAGGTTTGTCAATGATCTTCCAAAAACCCGATCAGCAAAGATTGTAAGAAGGATTATTAAAGCCTCGTACCTAAGAGAAGATATCAGTGATATTTCATCTGTTGAAAATCCACGAGCAATAGATGAAATCAGAAAAGCCAAATAGAAAATTAATAGAATTTAAAAAATAAGATAATTGATATATATATATATATATATATATTTAGAAATACCAGACTATACGGCAAAAAACGATAACATTTTTTAAACTGTTATCTATTACATCTTTGGGTGAGGGAGAATATATAAATTTTATTTTTTCGTCTCATGCCGAAGATGGGGTTTAATATGTCAAGAAAAATATGTTTTGTTGGAGGAGCTACTACACCTTTTGATTATGGTCCAACAGGTTTTGAAAGTATTGAAGGAGGAGCAGCAGAATGCATACGAGAAACTCGAGAGGACATACCAGATTTCTCTTTAAGAGATATTGATTTAATGATTTATTCACATTTTTCTGTGCATTTTGGCCATCAGCTTTGTTCGGAATGGATTATACATGATCATCTAGGACTTGTAGGAGTCCCACAGTATCGTGTAGAAAATGGTGGTAATACTGGAGGTTCTGCCTTATATGCTGCTGTCTTAGCTGTAATGTCAGGTCATCATGATGTTGTTGGAATTGTTGGTTGGGAGACTATGGATTCTGTAACTCAGTCGCAGGGTAGTGAGTTTATTGCTTTAGCATCTGATATACGCTATGAACTTATGGTAGGCGGCATTTACCCAATTTATTATGCAGCTATGGCTAATAAATGGATGAAAGATAATAACGTAACAGAAGAGGATGTTGCTACAATTGGTGCTAAGAACAGAAACAATGCTATGGATAATCCTAAGGCACAATGGTACAGAAATGAACACAAATATATAACAGTTGATGATGTGATGAATTCTCGTCTAATATCTTATCCTATAAAAAAGTATGATTGTTGTCTAATGTCCCGTGGTGTTGCCTTTGCTCTTGTTTGTTCTGAAGATTATGCTAAAAAGGTTAATCCAGATGGTTATGTTACCATTGATGGCATAGGTTTATCTAGTTGTACTATCAGAGCAGGTGATCGTTTAAATTTTCCTGGTTGGACTAATAGATACGGATCCAATTATCCTGAAATGACCGAGTTTGGTGCATGTCGTAACTCTGCAGAACAAGCTTATAAAATGGCAGGTATAAATGATCCGTTGAAAGACATAGATTTTGGAGAAATCCATGATGCTTTTTCTACATCTGAAGCACAAATTTATAAAGCATTAGGTTTAGCAGATGAAAACAATATATCTCAATTTTTACATGACGAATCTACGCATATGCATGGGGAAATACCAATGAATCCAGGAGGAGGTTTAATGGGTTATGGACATCCAGTTGGCGCAACTGGCATTATGAGTGCTATAGAATGTTACTATCAATTATCAGGTTTGATACCTAAAAAGCATAATAGTAAAAAATCTGAAGTACCCGATGTAAAATGTGGTATAGTTAACAGTCATGCAGGTACAGGAACAAGTATTTCAAACTTTATATTTAGGAGGCACTAAAATGTCTGAAGAACAAGTTACAGTTATAAAAAATAAAAGAAAAAAATTTGCTGAAGGACCAAATTTTACGGAAAAAAAAGAATATAGACCAGAAAATGTCCATGAGACAGGACTTGAATTTGTTGGTCATGAAATTTCAGATGATGGTAAAGTTATGAACCAATTTTTACATTATGACCAACTTTATACTATACGACATGGCTGGAACAGTCGCTTTTTTAAGGGATTGCTTGAAGGTAAAATATGGGGAACTAGATGTCCTATTTGTGGTGATACTTGGGTGCCTGTTAGAACTCATTGTTGGAATCTAGATTGTAATCTAGCGAAAACTGATTGGATTGAAATGCCACTAAAAGCAAAAATTCATACATGGACAATTGCTGGATGGAGTGGCAGATCCTCACTTAAGCGACTTCCAATAGTATTAATTTATGCGGTAATCGAGGGTAGTAAAGTAGCTATTGCAAATGAACTACATTGTATAGATCCGTGGGATGTTGAATTTGGTATGCCTTTAAAAATCGTATTTAAACCAGAAAATGAGCGTATTGGCGCGGTAACAGATTTCCATTTTGAGCCTGATGATGACTGGAGTCCTTCTCCTACGAATGAGGAAAAAGAGCGAATTAAAAAAATGATTGAACCTGTCTATGAATGGGTAAAAACAATGAAATAAATGTGTTTGATAAGTTTTAAACACATTTCTTTATTTATGATATTTAAATGAAATACGTAGCAGGTGATATATTAAAAGATACTGGTTTTGAGAGAGGATATCTAGGTTTTGAAAAAAAATTGATAATTGAAAGAGGAAAAGGAAATCCTCCAAAAAAGCCTATTTGTAAAGGTTTAATTGTACCATCCTTTGTAAATGCTCATACACATATTGGAGATTCCTTTATCAATCAAAAAGAAATTGATTTACCAAAAAACATTGAAGATCTAGTAGCGCCACCTAATGGATTAAAACATAAATTATTAAAAGAAGTATCAGACAAAGACATTATACAAGGAATGGAAAAATCAATTGAAATTATGATAAAAAATGGAACAAAATACTTTTGTGATTTTAGAGAAAATGGAATTTTAGGAATAAGTCAAATAAAAGCTGCTTTACATTTATGGAAAATTTCATGTATACTCTTATCAAGACCAGAATCTCTTAAATATGATAAGAATGAATTAGATTTATTATTAAAAAATTCTAATGGTATAGCTCTTAGCAGTATTTCTGATTGGGAGTATTCAGAAATAACAAAAGTGGTAAAACACACGAAGTATAAAAAAAAGATATTTGCACTTCATGGAAGCGAAAGAATAAGAGAAGACATTGATGGAATTCTTGATTTGAAACCAAATTTTTTAGTTCATATGATCAAAGCTTCTGAATCTGATCTTACTAGAGTTAAAGATATGAACATTCCTATTGTATTATGTCCTAGAGCAAATTCATATTTTGGTTTAAAGCCAAATTATAAACTATTAAAGAAATTAAAAGTTGATCTTTTACTTGGAACAGATAACGCAATGTTAAATTTTCCAGTTATTTTAGATGAAATAAACTATATAACTTCTATTTCAAAAGAATTTTCAACAATGGAGCTTTTATATATGACTACATATGGTGCAAGGAAAGCTTTAAATCTAGATTGTGACATTCTTGGTCCCAATTCTAAGGCTGACTTTGTTGTATTGAATAAGAAATCATTAAAGCCTTTATATATTTCCGTTTGGTGATAAAGGGGGATATGTGTGAAAGTAGAAGAGGTTATGTCTGAAGATTTGGTTGTGGGGTTTGTTCCTGGTAATGTTAGGGCTGCATTAAAGATACTTGCTAAGCATAATGTATCCGGTATGCCAATTTTAAAGAAGGATACCAAAGTTGTTGTTGGGGTTTTAACAAGGACTGATATTTTTAGAAATCCTGAAGAAGATCAAATAGCTTTGATTATGAGTGACAATTTTCATTATGTAGAAAAAGATCAGGATATTAGAGATGCTGCAAAGCTTCTATATACAAAAAGGATCCATGGTTTACCGGTTATTAATAATAGAAAGCATCTTATTGGTATTATTAGTCCTACGGATTTATTAAAAAATATTAATAAGGATATTTCTGAAAATATTGCTCAATATTTTACTAATTTAGTAGTACCCATTTATCAAGATACACCGATTAATATTGTTATGGAGCTAGTAAATATCACTCATGAAAACGCTCTTCCAGTTTTAGACGATGAACGTAAATTATGTGGAATTGTTACAGATGGAGATTTGTTTAAACTGACTCATATTCGTGAAAGTGTTTCAGAGACTGATCTAGGAATGGGGGGAGATGAAGATGCTTGGACATGGGAAGGAATCAGAGATACAGTAAGATTACATTATTCAACTTTAGAGGTTTCCTTACCACCCGTTCCAGTTAAAGAAATTATGATTACAAATGTGGTTAAAGCATACAAAAATACTCCAGTTAATGAAGTAGCAGATAAAATGATAAAAAATCAAATTAGTCATATACCTGTTGTTGACGCAAATGATAGACTTCTTGGTATGGTTACTGATATTGATCTAATAGCCTGTATGATTTAAATCCCATAATTTCATTCTACTTTTCAGTTTAGGAATTGGAGACTTTAATTTATGCCTCAGGATATTTATGATAAAATTATGATGCTTGCTAAAAGAAGAGGTTTTATTTATCCTTCTTTTGAAATTTATGGAGGCGTTGCAGGTTTTTATGATTATGGCCCTCTAGGCTCACGTCTAAAGTTGAATATCGAAAACCTTTGGCGTAAATTCTATATTTTACAAGATAACTGTATTGAGATAAATACTCCAACTATAACATTGTATGAAGTTTTAAAGGCATCAGGTCATGTTAATGAATTTACAGATCTTACTATTGATTGTAAAAAATGTAAGCAATCATATAAAGTTGAGGATATCCTAGAAAATATAAGTGTCGCTGAAGCAATTAAGAAAAATAAAATAAAATGCCCAAATTGTAGTACTGAACTAAAAGATGCATATCCTGTTAATTTAATGTTTTCTACAAAAATTGGAATTGGAAATGCTAGAGATGCATTTCTTAGACCTGAGACAGCTCAAGGAATTTTTATAGATTTTCATCTTCTGTATAGATATGCTCGTGAGAAATTACCTTTCGGCGTTATACAAGTTGGCAGGGGTTATAGAAATGAAGTCTCACCAAGGCAGGGAATTATTAGATTAAGAGAATTCTCTATGGCAGAGGCAGAAGTATTTATCGATCCTGGTGAAAAAACTCATCCTGATTTTAAAAAGGTAAAAGATAAGAAATTAAACCTTTATGATAATATCAATCAAATTAATTTATCAGTTGAAAAAGCTGTAAAAACTAAAGTGATAAATAATCAGGCTCTTGCCTATTATATGTATCTTACACAGGAATTTCTTTTTTCTGCAGGAGTTGATCCTAAAAAGTTTAGATTTAGAAAACATGCAGATAATGAGCGTGCTCATTATGCGACTGAATGTTGGGATGCAGAATTATTTAGTGAAAGATTTGGATGGATAGAATGTGTTGGTATTGCCGATAGATCTGCTTATGATTTGCAATCACATATTGATTCCTCAGGAAAAGACATGTATGCTTTAAGAAAATATGATAAACCAAAAACTGTCGAAGTTAAAAAAATAATTCCAAAAATGAGCGAACTTGGTCCTCTTTTTATGGGAAAAGCAGGAAAAATTAAAACTATTCTTGAGGATATTGAATTAAAAGATACAAAAAAGATAACAGTAAATCTTGATGGCCAAACAGTTGAGATTCCAAAGAATTGTTATGAAATAGTAGAAACTAAAGAGAAAAAATTTGGTGAAAAGTTTGTACCGCATGTAATAGAGCCGTCATATGGAATTGATCGTATTTTATATTGTATTATTGAACATAGTTTTTATGAAGGTGAAAAAAAAGGTGAGGATTATAAAATTCTTAAGTTTAATCCTATAATTGCTCCAATTAAGGTGGGAGTTCTTCCACTCACAAGTGATGAAAGATTGGTAAATATCGCTAATGAGATTGATAGAAGCTTAAGAAATGCAGGAATAGAGACATATTATGATGATGGTGGATCTATTGGTAGACGTTATGCTAGGATGGATGAGGTTGGAACCCCATTTTGTATTACTATTGACCATGACTCAATAAGTGATAAAACTGTTACGATTAGAGACCGTGATACAACAAAACAGATAAGAAAAAAAATAGAAGAAGTTACCTCTTTTATAAAAGAAAAAATAAGCTCTTAAAAAACCTTAAGGGTTTTATCTATAATATCAATTGCTTCATCAACTTCACTTGAGGAAATTATCAATGGTGGTCTGAATCTAATTGTTTTTGCTCCACAACCCAGTACAATTAAGCCATTTGCATACAATTTTTTTACAAGTTCATCCCTTTTTTCAGGTGTGAAAAGATCAAAAGCACACATTAGACCAAGTCCGCGAGCATTAGATATTTTATTTGGATATTTCTGCATAAGTTTTATAATACCTTCTAAAAGACGTTTTCCTTGAACCTCAGCATTCTTTATTAGATTTTCTTCTTTGATTACCTCAAGATATTTTTGAAATCTGATCATATCAACTAGATTTCCGCCCCAGGTAGAATTAAGTCTACTGGAAACAGCAAACACATTGTCTTTAACCGCATCTACTAGATCTCCAACCATTATTCCACAAACTTGTGTTTTTTTTCCAAAAGCAAGAATGTCAGGCTTGAATTCAAAATGTTGATATGCCCACATTTTTCCAGTAAGACCAACGCCAGTTTGTACCTCATCTAAAATAAACATCAACTCATGACTGTCGCATAATCTTCTTAACTCATGGAAGAACTCTTTTCTAAAATGATTGTCCCCACCCTCTGCTTGAATTGGTTCAATAATAAGTGCAGCAATATCATTTGGATTTTCTGAAATAGCTTGTTCAATTTCTCCTGCAGCTTGTTTTTCAAGTTCTTTTACCTTTCCAAGATTATCTTTGTTTAACGGATATGTAATTTTAGGATTTGTAATTCGGGGCCAGTTAAATTTTGTAAAATATTTTATTTTGTTTAAATTAAATGTATTAGTCATAGAAATAGTGTAACCTGTTCTTCCATGAAATGCTTCTTTAAAGTGTATTATCTGTTTACCAAGTTCTTCACTTATACCATTTTCAATATTTTTTCTAGCTTTCCAGTCAAATGCAGTCTTTAATGCATTTTCTACAGCGAGTGCTCCACCACTAACAAAAAAAAGATGTTTGAAATAATTAGGCATTGCATATTTAGCAAAACTTTCAACAAACTCGGCCATTTCTATAGTGTAAACATCTGAATTTGTGGGTTTGTTTATTGCAATTTCACCGATTTTTTTAATAAAATCTGGTGAAGTTAGTTTAGGGTGATTGCAACCAAGGGGAGATGTAGCAAAAAAGGAAAAGCAATCAAGAAGGGATCTATCAAATCTTGAATCGTATATCCTGCAACCTTTACTTTTTTTTAAATCTAAAACAAGATCTAAACCATCAACTATTAAGTATTTTGATAGTGCATCATGTACTTTTGAAGGTGCTATTGTCATAATAAAATCCACTCAAATTTTGATATTTAACCTGTTAGAGCGTTATCTATCTTAGTTATAAAATGATATCGGTAGAATTAAATTAAAAAGAGAGAGGGGTATGGAGGTTATATATGGAAGAGGGAGTAAATGGAATGGGATGCGCCCCTCTCTCGATTATGGCTGTTTATGCCACTTCCACACTTTTTACTTCATTTAAATCCTTGAGATTATGTATTTTTATTATACTATATTACAACAGGTTGAATATTAACAGCATAAACAAAACTTACAATTATTATAACTGATGCAAACAATATTCCACCAAATCGTAAATTATGACAATTCATAAGGTCACTATTTTTTACTAATATCTATTATGATTTATATATAGTTGGAAAATGTTCGGGAAAAACCAAACAAATTCTTCCTAAAAATTGAGATTTAAAAAATTAAAAATTTATAGAGGTTCTATTTTCTCTTTAAATTTGATACCCATTTCTCTTAAATCATCCAAAATAGGATTGTAAATTTCTGGAATCACAGGAATATGCACCCCAGATAAATCAATCAGTCCGTGAAGAATCATCTTAACTGCAATTGCTGCTGGTAGAGCAACAGTCCTTGAAATAGCAGAATCCCCATAAGGAATACCATAACTGACAAGTGTTGAAGTGATATATTCCTTTTTAGAGGGATATTTGGCTATAAACTCATGATACATAACTATCATATCTCGTTCTCTTTTATCAAGGTGCATTTTATCAAAAGTTAAAATATTGAGATAATCTAATGGATTGTCTTTGTTTTCTGGAAGTTTCATATCACTAAATAAACCCAACCATTCCAGTCTTTTAATAACTGTAGAATACGTATCAATATTAAGGAATTTCGCTGTTTTTTCTGTTAAATTATCTGTCTCTTTTGCACCAACTAGAAACCTTGTTAGATCACCAAATGTTTTACCTTTGAATCCTTTAACAGGTTTATCATTTAACCAACCTAGTGCAACAATTTTTCGTAATGTCTCACACCAACCAGTTATTCTAAATGTTCCACGATAAACCGTTTTTGAATCTTTTAAACCATAGATATCTTTGTATGGTATTGAATCCCTATTTGGATAATTTTCAAAAGAACCAATACCTGGGACATCCTCCAAAGTATAGTTTTCAAAAAGTTGCTCGCCAGGAGTAAAAATTTCTTTACCATTCTCCAGCCATTTTGCATCATTACGAGAAGCAAGAAGTACACCACGTGGTGACCAGGAGAATTTATAACCAAATGGATTGTTATTTGCTTCATAGGATGGAAGTGCACCTGTTGTAGATCTGAAACTAATAATCTTTCCATCATTATTTTCGACTTCATGAATAATTCTCATAGCAGACATGTGATCAATGCCTGGGTCAAGTCCACATTCATTCAGAAGAATAACACCTGTCTCTTTTGCTTTCTTATCAAGAGATCTCATTTCATTGCTCACATAAGAAGTTGTAACCAAATGTTTCTTATATTTAATACACAGTTTTGCTACTTTTACATGATAAATATATGGAAGAAGACTAACAGTTAGATCTGACTCAGAGACTAATCTTTCCAATAAAGTATTATCAGAAATATTAATCGCAACTGCAGTTCCAAAATTATGACCATTGATAATTTTCTCAGCTTTACTAACTGTTCTACTTGCCATTGTAACAGAAAAAGTAGGATGGTCTAGAAGATATCTAACTAATGGTTTGGATATCATACCTGCTCCAAGTACCAATACATTATATGTCATAAGGACATGCCTCCAAGGATAAGACTTAAGCAGCGAAGAGAACTACCCTATAAAAATTTGTTGATATACGAATAATTAGGTGTAAGCTTACCATGATATAAAATCACTGCTTTCTTAATTTCAGAAGGTAATTTCAATTGGTCAAAATCAACAGAAAAATCTGCTTTAACAATAGAAGGAACAAAGCTTAAAAGAGAACTACTGAAAGCAATTGATGATTCCTTTGGCAATTCACAAGGTAGATTATCTACGGCCATAACAACAATACCATGACTTGCGTATCCATCCATGATTTTCCCATTAATTGGATTATAAACAAAAACAGGATTATCTGTTGTTGTAACTTTTTCTGTGAATTCAATTGCTCCGTTGATATCAACGCTAATGTCACCTATTACTTGTAAATAACTCTGACTATCGTAGTTTTTTTCTATATACTCTTTAGTTATAAGACGAGGATATTGTTTGTTCCAATAAATACAATTCATAAGAATTGAAAGGTTATTGATATACTTTTGAAAAATGGAATGATACAAATGTGGATTATTATAATAATCCTGTAGATCGAACTCTTTTTCATTTGAAATTGGCTTAACAATATCTTCCTCTTTAAATACAACCTTATAAATGCATTTATTCGAAGGGTTTTTTTCTATTCTATTAATTATTTTTGGGGATATTTCTTTAACCGGTAAGATATCTAAAATATCCTGGGCGCCTATCGAAACATTTCCATATCCTGCAAATCCAACAATGAGAGGATTTAAAGAATCAGGAAGTCCTTCATTTTTTATTTTTTCTCCAATTTTATTTAAATGAACCTTTGTTTCATCTAGATCTTTATATTCAATTGTTCTTCTTATTTCTGAAAAAGGATTTTTAATTCCTTTCCATTTCATTCTCTGGCCATAAGCCCATAGGGTATCTATCATACCTGCAAGCCCTGCATATTTTCCAAAAAATATCAAACGACGACCTTTTTCATCAGAAATCTTCTCATAATCAATTAAATTACAACCCAATTCCATCATTTTCTTTAACATAGGCATGTTATGAATCTGACCTTTAATCGTATGTGAAAAAAACATATAAGTCTTATTTGGTTCAAAAAAATCAAGAGGTATTTCTTTTACGGCGAAAACAAAAGGAGATGATATTCTCTCTTTTATTAATGCTCCTGCAGATTCATAATCTTTATCTATAAAAATTCTAATTCTTGAAGGTTGTATTATAGTTTCGATATCATATCTATTTTTCAATACCGCAATATGTTCAGGTATAATTGGAACTCGTCTTTCCCATTTATTTTTATCTTCTCTACGAATGCCTAGCGTAAAACTCATAGATAATCCCTGAAAGTTGTCATCTAATATCATTTTAAAAATATTGTTAGGAATTTTTAATTATTTAAATCTTAGAATCGCTCCGACATGACCAAGATTGGCGATTTCATCGCTATCTGTAAACTCAATATTTGCATCTGTTCTTTCTGCAAATTCAAGTATCTCTTCTATAACATCTACTTCTGAAGTTTTATTACCACAATATGGACATGATTTACTAATCCCTTCTTCAACTACTTGACAGTTTTCACATACCCACCCTCGGGTTTTATAATCTTTTTCAATTAAGAGTAAATCAACCTGTCCGTTTTTTACAGCCTTTAAAATTTCAACCAAACCATAGACTGCTAAACCATCTTTTAATATCTCTTGTTTTAAATGTTGAACTGCTTCATGACTTTCTCTTTGTTCTCTTTCAGCAATTATATGAAAAGATTCTTTCAAAAGTTTTTTTTCATCTTCTATACTAATATCAATAATATCAATAATTTTATCCTTAACTTCTTTAGATAGCAAATCTATAAATTGATTTTTAATAGTACCAGGTCCTGCTAGTATTATAGAATCATCAGAATGTTTTTGGAGTGCATTAGCAACTTCTGATAAAAATGCATTAATGGCTCCCTTTCTTATTCTATTGAATCTAGCCTGAGAGCATCCTCCTTTTTTATGTTTGTTAATAATATCAGTTGTGAGTTTTTTTATATCGTCTATTTTTCCAACTGATACAGAAAATATTTTTGCATAATTTGAATTAATTAAAATTAAGGTAAATGATTCCCATTCGTCTTGAATTCTGGCTAGTGGACGGATATATGGTGAAGAATCAACAATCAATAAATTCTGTAATTCTACTGATAGTGAGATATATCTTATAAAATTGTGTTTATGAGATGCAAAAATTACGATATTACCAGAAGGAAAATTCTTAAGAATATTCTCAATATCGTCAATTGTTTTATTAAAATTCTTCAGTACATCTCTTTTTAATATAACTCTGCAAGCTCTTATTCTTCGATTGAAAAAATTTCTAAACGTATTAATATTGACATATAAACTGATATATGAATCAACACTATTTGAATCATATAATTCTGATAGCTCTCTTATTAATCCATTAAGATTATCTTTCATTATCAGCAACAACCGGAAATAAATAATGTTTATAATGTCTTTCTAAACAATTTTTTACTTTCAATAAACCCTAATCAAAGAATAAAAAGATAATTTATATGTTATATTTATAATGAAACAAACAAAGCATACAGGTTTTAGAGAAACAGACATTATAAAAGCTTCAGAGATAGGGCAATATTGCTTTTGCTCTATTGCATGGTATCTTCAAAAATGTGGATATAAGCCAAAATCTCCATTACTTGAAATTGGAATAAAAAAACATGAAGATTTGGGTAAAATAATTGAATCAACACAAAAAAATAATAAAAAATCAGAAGTTATTGCAATAGCAGGATATTTAATCCTAATTTTTGGTCTTTTTATTTTTGTATTTGGGGTGATTTTATAGAAAATCAAATTGGGATTGGAGCTTTTCTGATATTTTTATCATTAACACTTATTATTATATCAAGAATAATACAAAGAAATGTTAGGAAAGTAAAAAAGAAATATAAAATTCAAAGCGGAAAAATAACATATCAGGATCTCAATAAACCTGCAAAACCATTTTTTTCAAAACAATATAGAATCACAGGAAAACCAGATTATATTGTTAAAAATAATAATTATTTCATACCAATTGAGGTAAAAACAGGTACACATTACAAACCACAAAAAAACCATATACTACAATTAGCTGCTTATTGTCAATTATTAGAAGAAAATTTTGTAAGTTTTGTCCCATATGGTATTCTTGTTTACTCTGATATATCTAAATTTAAAATCCCATTTGATCCAAAAATTAGATTTGAACTTGAATCAACTGTTAAAAATATAAGACAAATAATGAAAACTGGAACAATTACTAGAAATCACAATGATTTATTTAAATGTAAAAATTGTTCTATGCGCTTATATTGTGATTTTAAATTAATATAATACTAATTTTAAAAAAATTTATAAATAATTATATCATTAACTTAGTGGGGGGCAGAATATGAAAAAACAATTAACCTTTGAAGATGGAATTTTACTTTGTAAACACATCTATCAAAGTGCTATCGAAAAAATACTAAATGGAGTTATTGAGCAAGAACAGATTTTTTATAGAACATATAAAATGTTAGATAAATTAGATATCAAGTCTAATAATAAAAGGTTAGATGAACTTCTAGGCACCCCACTAATCTAGAGTTGGTAAAAAAGTCAATATTCCATACAATGAAAACTGTGTAAATGTAATACCACAAGCCATCGCTGGCGTAACACCTATCTCCAACCAGTTCTTACTACTTCTCTTACTAAGACCCCAATG
>DAOVGR010000045.1 GCA_030672305.1 Thermoplasmatales archaeon
CACTTGAGTTACAAAAATGACAACATGGAATCTCTTCAGCATCTTTATTTTTAAAAATAATACCATTCTTCTGCATCCCATCCACCTATTAGGAGAAATCAAATGGTCCTTTATAAACCAACTCTAGATTAGTGGGGTGCCAACTTCTATACATTTTAAATATTGAAAACATTTATTCAATAATTTAAAAAAGAGGTTAAAATTTATTAATGAAATTCTAGAAGATAAGGAGTTTATTTTTTCTTTAACACCATATCAAATGCTTCATTAAGAAACTCTCTTTCCTCTTCAGTAGGTAACCAACTAAAACCATTCTCATCCTTAACAAAATTAGGAGCATTTGGATCAAATCTTGTCATTAGATTTAAATGACCAGTCATTGGATCTCTATTAATTTCAAGCTTTATATGAATATTTTCATTTTTATCCATGATATCCTCATCCACTTTAGTAACAGTATATCCTTTTATATATCTTATACTTTTCTTTTTCTTCCATCTTTATATTTTAAAACATGAAGATTTTAAAAGATGATTATAATTGTATTCAAATTAACAGCGGCATAACTATTTTTTTTTTAAATTGAATCTTATTAGAATAAAAAACCTTTTAATTAATCTTATCTTCTCCCTTTTAAACCATGCGGATAGCTGTACTCATAAAAGATAGATGTAAATCTAAAAACTGTTCGAGAGAATGTATAAAGTTTTGTCCTAGAGTTAGAGCTGGTGATGAAACTATCATAATGGGTGAAAATGGAAAACCAATTATTTCAGAACAACTATGTGTTGGATGTGGTATCTGTATACACAAGTGTCCTTTCGACGCAATAAAGATAATAGGACTTGCTGAAGAACTCGAAACTGATCTAGTTCATCAGTTTGGTATAAATGGTTTTAGATTGTTTAGACTTCCTGTTCCAAAAAAGGGTACTTGTATAGGTATACTTGGACCAAATGGAATAGGAAAGACTACGGCAATTAGACTCCTTTCTGGACAATTTATGCCAAATCTTGGCGATTATGATGAGGAAATAACGTGGGAAGATATTTTATATTATTATTCAGGAACAGAGTTACATGAGCATTTTAAAAATCTAGCCAATAATGAAATATCAAGTGTAGTAAAACCACAATATGTAGATAGATTACCTAAAATCATGAAGGGTAAAATTGGAGAAGTACTAAAAAAAATTGATAGCTCAGGTAATTTTGAAATCATTATTGAAAAACTAGGATTAAAAAATATTCTCAATAAAAATATAGAAAAAAGAGAAATCTCTGGTGGTGAATTACAGCTCGTAGCAGTTGCTGCCGCACTTTTGAAGGATGTAGATTTGTATTTTTTTGATGAACCTTCATCATATCTTGATATTCATCAAAGACTTAAGGTAGCTCGAATAATAAAAGAATTATCTGAAAAGAAAAAAGTTATCGTAATAGAACATGATTTAGCTGTTCTTGATTTTCTATGTGATAATGTACATCTTGTTTATGGAGATGAAGGAGCATATGGAGTTATAACTAACGCTCGTGGTGTTCGGCATGCCATTAATACTTATCTATCAGGATATCTCAAAGAAGAAAACATTAGATTTGGAGAAAAGATAGAATTCTTTGAACAGCCCCCAAAAAAAAGACAGCAAATGAAAATACTTATCTCTTATGAAGATTTAACTAAGAATTTCGAAGAATTCTCACTTGAAATTGAAAAAGGTGTTATCAGAGGGGGAGAAATAATAGGTATTGTTGGTCCTAATGCTATTGGTAAAACAACATTTGTGAAAATTCTTGCAGGTGCAATAAAGCCAACAACAGGAAATTTAGAATATGACATAAAGGTTAGTTATAAACCACAATATATCACACCAGATTATAAAGGAAGTGTAAGAGAATTTTTGGAATCAAATGCTCAGCAAATATTTACATCCTCATTTTTTAAGGCAGAAATATTTGAGTCATTCAACTTAAAATATCTTCTTGATAAACAAATCGAAACACTATCTGGTGGAGAATTACAAAGAGTCGCTACTGCAAATTGTCTTGTTCAAGATGCTGACATCTATCTAATAGATGAACCCTCGGCATATCTTGATAGCGAACAAAGAATGATTACCTCTAGAACTGTAAGAAGAATAATTGAAAAAGTAGGAAAATCAGCAATGGTAGTTGATCATGATGTTTATTTCATTGATATGATAAGTGATGCATTAATTGTATATGAAGGTGAACCGGGCAAGAATGGTAAAGGTTGTGGACCTTTTAGTCTACATGAAGGCATGAATCGTTTTCTAAAAGATGTTGATATAACCTTTAGAAGAGATGAGGAAACCCATAGACCTCGTGTTAACAAGCCAGATTCATTTATGGATAGAAAACAGAGAAATGAAGGAGAATATTATTATAGCCTTTAACATATAGTTTTTAATTATTAACATCCTTTATTTATATGATATCACTCAAATTAGAAAAAAAAGAATTAAAAAATCATAATAGTTAAAGTACTAAGTATTATTCTGTTATCAGATGCCTAGATCTGGGAGGTTAAGAAATTTCATTAGGGAATACAAAGAATCTCCAAGAACTGAGAGGATTTCTTTTATCCCGCCATTTCTAATACTTACAATTGAAACAATATTAATCATACATGCTATATTGTTAAATGAAATATTTGTAATATTTTTAACATCAATACTTTTAATAATTTCAACTATCGAAATAGTGATAGTTTCTTATGAAATACATGAACATTATACAAAAATAAATTTTGATAAAATATTGACTATTAGATTAGATGATTTTATAACAGAAAAAAAAGAAAAAAATGTAAAAAAAATTGTTACAGATTTTATAAAACAATATTCTGGATATGAGAAACACAGGAATGAAATATATCACACAACCTGTCAAATTTTAGAAACACACAAAAAAGTAGCAATAGAAAAAGAAGTAGAAAATAAACTTAGGAAGTTTATAAAGAAAAGAAAAAAAGCAAATGTTGATGAGATAGTTAAATCATTCGTTAACAAATATCCAAAGTATATAAATTATAAAAGTGGAATATATATAAAAACCTGTCAGATAGTGGCATCTTATAATAAGAAATGAATAATCATAGCACAGGGCGTAATTCGAATAATGTCGAGAAGCTTAAGCTCCTGTCTCCCTCGCATTCACCCATTCATTCAGGTGAGGATATATTTTTTATTTCTTAATTTCGTTGGTTTATCTATAATAATGATTCCTTTTTTAATTACACTTTCTACTAAATTAATGCCAAAATGGTAAGGAATAAACTTGTGATTAGGGCAATCAAGAAGTATTATATCTGCTTGTTTTCCTTTTTCAAGGCTGCCAACTGTATCATTTAAACCAACAGCACATGCTGTGTTATATGTCGCAGCAGTAATAGCTTCTGCTGGTGTCATCTTCATATTAAGACACGCAAGCTGAATTATTAACTGCATATTTTCAGTCCAACAATTTGGATTAAGATCAGTTGCTAACGCTAAAGGAATCCCCATACCAATCATTTTTCTTGCCGGAGCATAATCCTTCATCATAAGTGAAAATGGGGTACCAGGAAGCAATACACCAATTACTCTTTTTTTTGCCATTTGTTTTAAACCATAATCATTTGACATAAGAAGATGATCTGCGCTAATTGCACCAACATCTGCCGCAAGTGCTGCACCACCTGTATCAACAATTTCATCAGCATGAATCTTAGGGGCTAATCCATGAAATTTCCCAGCTTCTAGGATTTTTTTTGATTGATCAACTGTAAAAACACCTTTTTCACAAAATACATCACAATAAGTTGCAAATTTTTTCACTTTTGGAAGCATTTCATTAATAACTAGATTAACATATTCCTTAGATTCATATTCTTGTGGAATAGCATGTGCACCTAAAAAGGTTGAAACAATATCCATAGGGTGTATTTCATTTAGTTTCTTTTGTACATTCAATATTTTTAATTCTGTTTCTGTATCAAGACCATATCCGCTTTTTCCTTCACATGTAGTGGTACCATAAATAAGCATATTGTCAAGTCGAGTTTTACTTTGTTTTAATAATTCACTATTTGTTGCTTTTCTTGTCTCATTAACTGTGTAAACTATCCCTCCACCTTTTTTTAAGATGTCCATATATGTTAGACCTTTTAGTTTCATATCAAGTTCAAATTCTCTTGAACCTGCAAAAACAAGATGAGTATGAGAATCAATAAAACCAGGCATCACTGTCTTTCCCTTTGCATCAATTACATTTTCAGATTGGTATTTTAGATTTTTACCTACATCAAAGATGTTCCCATCTTTGATTGCTATAGAACCTTTGTTTATAATTTCTAAATTGCTCATTTCTTTTTTTATTCTTGGTTTGTTTTGACCTTTTAATGTTACAAGTTCGTTTGCATTTTTTATTAGGATATCTACTGTTTCCATATTGTTTCTCCCAAACAGTTAAAAGAAAAACTAAGATTAAGGGTTTCGGTGTAAACATATGGATAAAATAGTAGAATGTGTTCCAAATTTCAGTGAGGGTAAGGATAAATCGATAATTAATTCAATATCTGCAGCTATCGAATCAGTTGATGGAATAAAATTACTTAATGTTGACCCCGGGGAGGACTTCAATAGAACTGTTTATTCATTTGTTGGTGAGCCTGAAACTGTTCTGGAAGCAGCTATTAAAGGAGCAAAAATTGGTATTGCCCTCATTGATATGACAAAGCACAAAGGTGAACATGCAAGAATGGGCGCTCTTGACGTATGTCCCTTTATTCCAATTAAAGGTGTTACGGATAGTGATTGTATTAACCTTTCAAAAAAATTTGGTGAACGTTTAGCAAAGGAAGTTGGGATTCCTGTATTTCTTTATGCAAAATCTGCAGTAAAATCTGAGCGTGTAAGGCTTCCGGATATTAGAAAAGGTGAATATGAAGCACTCGAAGAGAAATTCAAAGATCCATCGTTTATTCCAGATTATGGAAAACCTGTTTTTATACCAAAAAGTGGAGCAACAGCTACAGGTTGCCGAGATATACTTCTTGCATATAATATAAATTTAGACACAAATGATAAATCCATTGCAACAAAAATTTCTGGGAAAATTAGAACAAGTGGTGTTATTAAAAAAGATAAAGATGGTAATAAACTTCTTGATTCTGAGGGAAAGCCATTAAGAATCCCTGGAAGATTTAAAGGTGTCCAAGCTGGAGGAATGATGTATGATGAAAATATTACTCAGGTTTCTATGAATCTACTCAATTATCGTGATGTAAATCTACACGATGTTTTCGAAGCTGTTCAAGAAGAAGCTGGAAAATTAGGTGCAAAAGCAACAGGAAGTGAAATCGTTGGACTAGTACCAAAGAATTCTCTGATTTTAGCTGGAAAATTCTATTCTAAAAAAGATGGCCTTAAAGTTTCTGATGAAGAAGAACTTGTAACCCTTGCAATTGATAAATTAGGACTTTCTGAGCTTTATCCATTTAAGACAGAAGAAAAGGTTATTGAATACATTGTTGAAGAGATAGGACCTCTTGCTTCAATGAAAATAAATAGCTTTCTTTCAGAACTTGCTTCTTCATCTCCTGCCCCAGGTGGTGGAAGTGTAGCAGCACTTGCTGGAAGCCTTGGAGCAGCTTTATCATCAATGGTTTGTAACCTAACGATTGGCAAAGAAAAATATTCTGATGTTCAAGATGAAATTAAAGTTACTCTAAAGAAAAGTGAAAAAATAAGGAAAGATCTAACACAGTTAATCGATGATGATACAGAGGCATTTAATGACGTTATGAAGGCATTTAAAATGCCAAAAGAAACAGAAAATCAGAAAGAAAAAAGAAGTCAAGCAATTCAAGAAGGCTATAAAACCGCAGCAAAGGTGCCTCTTGAAACTGCTAGAACATGTGAAAAAATTCTTGATATAGCAAGAATAGTTGCTGATAAGGGTAACCAAAACTCAATAACCGATTCAGCGGTATCAGCTCTTATGGCTCAAGCTGGTGTTGAATCAGCGATTTTGAATGTTAAGATTAATCTTGGTTCTATAAAGGATGAAAAATTTGTAAATCAGATATCATCTGAAATAAATCAATTGGAAAATAATGTTGATAGAAAAACAAGTGAAATTATAAATATTGTAAAGAATAAGATTTAATTTGCAAACCTATAAGTACTTGTTTTTACTCTTGGTTTCTTGTTATGAAATCAGATATAGAAATTGCTAAATCAGCAAATTTAGAAGATATCTATTCTATTGCAAATAAAGCAGGAATTAATGAAGATGAAGTAATTCCGTGGGGAGATTATAAGGCAAAGATTTCTCTAAATATTTTAAAAAGAATTGCAGGTAAAAAGGATGGAAAACTAGTACTTGTAACAACTATTAATCCAACTCCTGAAGGAGAAGGAAAGACTACAATTACTATTGGTCTTGCGCAAGCTCTAGCTAAACTAGATAAAAAAACTATCCTATGCATTAGAGAGCCATCACTTGGCCCTATCATGGGATTAAAAGGTGGTGCAACCGGCGGAGGTTATTCTCAAGTTTTACCAATGGAAGATATTAATCTTCATTTTACCGGAGATATGCATGCTATTACAAGTGCGCATAATTTACTAGCAAGTCTTCTTGATAATCATATCCATCATGGAGATGCATTTCATATTGATCCAAGATATATTGTTTGGCCTAGAGTCTTGGATATTAGTGATCGGGCCCTTCGGAAAGTAGTTGTTGGTTTAGGTGGTCCAAAGGATGGAGTTCCTCATGAGGAGGAGTTTGCTATTACTCCTGCGTCTGAGATTATGGCAATACTATGCTTATCTAAAGATCTTGAGGATTTGAAAAAGAGACTTGGAAGAATAATAGTTGCTTATACTTATGATAATAAACCAATAAAAGCAAGTGATCTAAAAGCTGTAGGAGCAATGGCAGTTTTACTAAAAGATGCATTACAACCAAATCTTGTCCAAACTATTGAGGGCGTTCCTGCCTTTATTCATGGTGGACCCTTCGCAAATATTGCACATGGAACTAATAGTCTTATAGCTACAAAAATGGCTTTGAAGCTTACAGATTATGTAGTAACAGAAGCAGGTTTCGGTTCTGAATTAGGTGCTGAAAAATTTTTCAACATTGTTTGTAGAATAGGTGGTTTAAAACCTGATGCTGTTGTTCTCGTTGTGAGTGTTAAAGCATTAAAAAGAAATGGATATGGAGATATTAAAAAAGGTCTTAAAAATCTTGAAAAACACCTGGAGAATCTATCATTTTATAAAATTCCTGTAATAGTTGCAATAAATCATTTCATTGATGATACAGATGAAGAAATTGAAATTATTGAAAACTATTGCAATAGTAAAAGTATACCAGTTGCAGTGGCTGACATATGGAACCAAGGTGGTGAGGGAGGAATCGAACTTGCTGGAAAACTGGTAAATCTTATTCATAACACTAAATCAAATTTCCACTATTTATATGATCCAAACAAACCAGTTAAGGAAAAAATTGAGACTATTGCAAAGAAGATGTACGGGGCAGGGACAATTGTATATACTGTAGCTGCTGAACAAGATATTAAACTCTGTGAAAAACTGGATATGGATAAACTACTGATTTGTATAGCAAAAACACAGTATTCTCTTTCAGATGATTCTGAATGCCTTGGTAGAGCAGATGGTTGTAAAATTACTGTGAGAGAGATTAAATTTTCAGCAGGAGCAGGATTTCTAGTTCCGATGACTGGAAAGATTACAACAATGCCTGGTCTTCCTAAAAAACCAACTTCAGAAAGTATTGATATCGATGATAATGGTAACATTTTTGGATTATACTAAGTTATAAAAATAAGGATACATTGATATATCAAATAGTCCATCTATTTTTAGGAGGCTATGCTTGTGGTTAAGGATAATCTTGATTCTTATATAGATGATATTTTAAATGCTCTTGGTGATGATTTTAAAACAGAAGTTTCAAGAGAAAATATCGAAAAAGAGCTTAGTAAATTCATGGAATATGGAGTTCCAATTGATCAGGCTAAACAGACCTTAATAAAGAAGTATGGCGGACAAGCTGTTCTTACTTCTTCTGAACAATCATCTGAACGAAAGCTTATTTCAGATCTTCAACCTAATGAGCGGAGTGTAAATCTTCTTTGTCGAGTTATTGCTATAAATCCAAAAGAGATAACTGTTAAAGGAGATATACGCAAGATATTTTATGGTATTTTAGGAGATGAAAGTGGTACCATTTCTTTTACTGCTTGGAATAGTGAGCTTGATTTAGAAAGAGGAGATGTGGTTGAAATCTCAAATGCATATACAAGGGAATGGCAGGGCTCTGTACAATTAAATTTAGGTGATCGTATTAGTATTAAGAAGACTGATAAAGAAAAACTTCCTGAAAGTGCCTTTGAACCAAAGACTATGAAAATTGTAGATTTACGCTCTGGTGTTGGGGCAGTTGATGTTACGGCAAGAATTTTGGAAATAAATGAACGGGAGACTGAAATTGATGGGGAAACTAAGAAGATATTTTCTGGAATTCTTGCTGATGAAACTGGTAAAGCTCAATTTACCTCCTGGCATGATTTCAAATTTAAGGAAGAGGATGTTTTACAAATAACAGGAGGATATGTAAAGTCATGGAAGGGTATTCCACAATTAACTTTTGATCAGAAAGCAACAGTTAAAAAGTTAGACAAAAGCAAGATTCCAAAAAAAGATTTACAGATAAATAAAATGCCTCTTTTTATGATTGTAGAAAAAAGAGGAGCACTTGATGTTGAAGTTGAAGGTACAATTATTGATATTAGACCAGGTTCTGGTGTTATTCTAAGATGTCCTGAATGCAACCGAGCTATGACAAACAATGAATGTAGTATACACGGAGCGGTAGAGGGTAAGCAAGATTTAAGAGTAAAATTGGTAGTGGATGATGGAACAGGTTCTGTTAATAGTGCCTTAAATAAAGAATTGAGTGAAGATTTACTTGGAAAAACTCTTGAAGAATATAAAAAAATGGATGAAGTAACTATGCTAGAAGATATAAATAAGAAACTTTTTGCTCATAGAATTAATTTACAAGGTAATGCCTTAGGTGATGAATTCGGTACAAGCTTGATTGCAAGAAAGGCAAAACTTATTGATTTCGATATACAAGATGAAGCAGATAAATTGTCTCAGGAATTGGAGGAATTACTTTGAAAAGACAAACTGCTTGGAGGGTCTTTGCTGGAGAGTTTAATGATTCTAATGTTGAAGTTAAAGGCGAAGGAGAGATGACACCCTCTTTTGTTGTTACTCCGCTTGGTGCTAAAGTTAATAGACTGTTTATAATCGGAGTTCTTACTGATGTGGAAAATATTTCTCAGGAAGGAGAGCTATTAAGAGCTCACATTTCTGATCCAACTGGTGTTTTTACATTATATTCTGGGCAGTATCAAAAAGAAGTAACTGAGGCACTTTCAAATATTGATGTTCCTACATTTGTTGCTGTAACTGGAAAAGCGCGAACATATAATCCTGAAGAAGGATTAATGTATGTTTCTATTAGACCTGAAAGAATATTAGAGGTCAGTGCTGATATTAGAGACAAATGGATTTTTGAAACATGTAAAAACACAAAAGATAGAATTGAAGCAGTAATGGAAGCTATGAAGATGGATGAGTCAAATGTTAATGAACTCAAAAAGCTTGGTTATAGCAGAGAACTCTCTGAAGGAATAGTTGAAGCTCTAAAAAGTTATGAAAATATTGATTTGAAAAAATATGTAACACTTATAAAAGAATCACTTCAATACCTAAGACCTAGTAAAGAAACATTACCTGATATTAAAATAGATAAAGATGAAAAAGAAATAGAAGAAGAAATAATCGATGATAAAAAGAAGGAAAAAGTAACAATAAAAAAAAAAAGAAATTGAACCTACAGAAGATTCTAAAGAAGAAGATGACAGCTTTGCCGATATTGAAGATACTGTTTTAGAAACAATAAAAAAAATTGAAGGAGAAAAGGGAGCAGCTTGGGATTTGATTACTGATAAATGTAAGAAAGCAGGACTAGATAAAGATTCAATTGAAGAAGCGCTTAATTCGCTTATGGACAAAGGGCTCATCTTCGAACCTGTACTTGGAACGATTAAAACAACATAAAAATAGTTTTATTTCAAATGTTTTATTTTTCTATACCAAACATAAGCTATAGGTAAAAGAAATAGAATTGTTACTATCATACCAATGATAAGCATTGTATAAAGAGATTCATCATCAACATAGAATTCTTTTAATCTAATTTTTCCAGTATATGGCATCATTAATGGATAATTATCTTTGTTTTCTCCACCAGGAATGATATAAGAGCTGTCTCCTATACCATCATTGTTTTTATCAAATCCATTATAATCATCATAGTAATTTCCTTCATTTTCATAAGACCAATTGTTACTAATTCCTTCATCAAAAACGTTGTTTTTATTATTAATAAAATTGTTATGAAAAATCGTATTATATCTTGACAAATGCGATGGGATTTGCATACTAGTAATATTTATTCCAAAAGCAGAATTATTTGAAATTGTATTGTTAGAGATTATAGTATTTTTTGAGGAAATAATATTTATTCCAATGCTGTTATTATTTATAAAATTTTTATAGACATTACAATTCACAGAACTTTCAATCCATATTCCTGAAACTCGTCCATCCTGAATTGTAAAACCTGTTATATTTATGGATGGTGCTTTTAATATTATAACTTTAAAAGAATTTTTTCCATTTATTATAGTACTTTCTTTATTTTCACCAATTAAACTAATTGATTTATTAACTTCAATAGTTTCATAATATGTTCCATTGTACACAAAAATTATATCTCCATCAGATGAGATATTTATTGCATTTTGTATAATACTGTAATTTCCTTCACCACTTCCACCCACATACAATAGTTCTCCATTAGCAAACTCAAATATTTCAAGATTAGTCATAGTATTTAAAAATAATACACAAATTGATAGAGATATCAAAATTTTTTTTATTAACATCAAATAGGTTATAACTAATAATATAACTTATATTTTTGTAAAATTTTCATTTTGACATACTTCCAGAACAACTTTATATATTATCATTGAGAAAGATTAACTTATAAATGGATGGTATTGGTAGATTCTATGAGTAAAGAAAGAATTAAAAAGAAAAAAAATAATTATCCATCATTGTATGACATATTTGATCTGGGAGACCGAGTAAAGAGAGTTTATAAAGATAAAAATGGTAAGAATAAGGAGTATAAAGGAATAGTATTAGCAATTGATAAGAACAGTATAGAAATCTATTGGGATTCTGTTGATGGAAAGTATAGGCCAAAAGAGATGGATATAGCATTCTCAAATTGCCAAACAAAGGAAGTATTTTCAGGATCAGAAAAATATTCTTCAATAGAAAAGGATAAAAATTATAATTAGTATATATCTATTAGTATATCTAAAAGTATTTATCTGCATATATTAATAATGAGAGAAGGGATAAGGAGTGAATAGGGAATCTTTACCGTTAATACTTACACTGTTAGTTCCGATTATACTAGTTTTAATTGTATTGTTATATTATTATGGATATGATATAACAGAATTATTTAGAAAGTTAAATATTCTATATTATATCATATTAACCCCAATTATACTGGGTTTCTTTGTTGCAGTTATAAAATACATGCGGCCAGATTAAGGATAACTTTTTTAATATACAAAAAGAGATTTAAAAATATATATTTTTGTATATATAAGACATTTATCAATCTTAAAAAAAATTACTTTTATAAATCATTATAAAAGCAAATATTTTCGATGATAACATTTGTACAATAACTATTATATACTTATAAATATAAAAAAATACGTTGAAATATGATTGTCATAGGGTTACTATCAACAAAACAGGAAGTAGAAGAAATAAAATACATTGTAAAAATCTGTGATGTTGAAGATAGAATTCGTCTTGTAGTAAGAATGCAAAAATTAAAAGAACTTTTTAGTAAAGAAATGGAACTCAAAAAGGAGTAAATATAAAAGGATATTTATTGTTCCACCTGTAAAGGTGAGTTAAATAACAGTTTTAATTGTTTCTTCTTCACATGATCTTGCTAGTATGAATATCAGAAATCAAATTTTAGAACAATCAGAATGGGAAGAAATAGATACGTTTTATAACAATCCAGTTTACCAACATTTAAACATGAAAGATATTATGATTACTACCATAAATGATAGTAAAATAAGACACGAAAATCTTGATAAGGAAATAGAAGAAAAATTAAAAATAAAAGCTAAACAAGCTATCTTTATTTCCAGACATACAAGTAAATCAGGAGCACCAACACTTACAACACATCCCATTGGAAATTATGGAAATGCACAATTTGGTGGAAACACAAAAACTCTAACAAAATCATCGCCCAAATTAATGACACAACTACTTAGAATCTTAAAAAAGAATGCAAAACATGCAAATCTTTATCATAAAGTATGTTTCGAAGTTACACATCATGGCCCATATATGAGCATACCAACTCTTTTTATAGAGGTAGGAAGCAATAAAGAAGAATGGATAAAAAAAGAACCAGCAAATATTGTAGCAAAATCTGTACTAGATCTACTTTCATCATATCATTATGAAGAAGATATCACAGATAAGATACCAGTTCTAATAGGAATTGGAGGAGGTCATTATGCACCTAGATTCACTGATGTGGCTCTTGAAAAAAAAATTGCATTTGGACATATGATTCCCTCATATCATATAGATTCAGGAAATATCGATGATGAGATGTTTGAAAAAGCAATACAGGAAACTCCAAATGTAGAAGGAGTTTATTTCCACAGGAAAGCTTTAAAAAAATCACATTTATCAAAATATAGACAATGGTTCGAAAATAGAGGAATACATTCTGTATCTAGTAAGGATTTACCAGATATAGATTAAACATTTTTTGAAGCTAAAATATGAGCCTTTCTTAAGGGCTCAGGGATTTTATATCGACTAAAATGTTTAACAATTTTCAATGAAGTCTCAAATGAGACTCTATTACCCGGAGAGACATAAATTGGATTTTTGATTTTTGTTGATGAGAAAAATATAAATCCTCTTTTTTTACCATTAATAAAAACTTCATTATTAATAACATTACCATACAACAATCTTTTTGCTACTCCAATACTAGGAACATCAAGAACAATTCCAGCATGAGATGCCAAACCAATAGAGTAAGGATGTAAAATCCCATTCCCATCAAACAAAAAAATCGTTGGTTTAGTCTTCAAATTATTAACTAATTTTTTAATAATAGGTAACTCTCTATAAGCAAGATAAGTTGATATATAAGGAAATTCAGTTTTAGCAGAAATTGTTATTTCCTCGATAATATCTTTTGTTTTATAATCCATAACAACACATGCACCAGTAGCATTTTCAAACTCACTTTTTGGGTAGGCAACATCAATACCTGCTACAGTTTCTAATTTAGGGAAATCATCTTTCAAGATAACTTTTTTACTAAGTTCGATCTGCTCATTTCTGAGGATTTTTAATGGAAAATTTGTTTTAAAATCTTTAAATAAAAAACTTACAAAATCAATAATCTTTCCATCATCTACTGAAACATTATCCTCCTCTAAACGTTTAATCTTATCATTTATTCCTAACCCAAATCCACCAAGTCTACCATCTGAATGAACGATTTTAAAACAAGGCATATTATCAGCATTAGGATTCTGATTCATCATCCTCCCAACAGCTCTTGAAGCGATAATATCTCCCAATGCCTTTGCTACCTCACCATAGGAAGAGATTTTTCCCTCTGGAATTTGTCGAACCAGATCATATGTGTAATCAAAAAGGTTCATAAACAAAGATAAACTATACCATGTAAAAAGTTTTCTTAAGAAATGATTAGGATGAATAAACTAAAATTTTTAGGGACTGCAGGTGCAAGATTTGTTGTAACTAAACAACTCAGAAAATCAGGGGGAATATGGTTAACTCTTGATGATACAAATATTTTAATTGATCCAGGTCCGGGTTCACTTAATAGATGTCTTTCAAGTAAACCAAAGCTTAATCCCTTAGATCTTGATGGCATAATATTGACACATCGCCACTTGGATCATTCAAATGATATTAACATTATGATTGAGGCCATGACAAATGGAGGATTTAAGAAAAAAGGTATAGTTTATGCCCCTGAAGATGCTCTTAAAGAGGATCCTGTTATTTTAAAATATATTAGAACCTACGTTGAAAAAATTGAGATTCTTAAAGAAAATGGAACCTATACAATTGGAAAAATTTCATTTTCAACTCCAATAAAACATATCCATGGCGTTGAGACATATGGTTTAAATATTAATGGAAAGAATTGTTCAATTTCAATTATTACAGATACAAAATATTTCAATGGGATTGAATCACATTATAACGGTGATATATTTATTATTAACTCTGTTTTGATTGAAGGTAAAGATTACATTAATCATCTATCTATAAATGATGTTGAGAATATTATATCAATAAAAAAACCAAAATTAACTATACTCACACATTTTGGTATGTCTATCATTAAAGCAAAACCTTGGGAAATAACTGAAAAACTTTCGAAAAAACTTGGAATAAATATTATTGCTGCAAATGATGGGATGGAAATAGATTTGGATAATTATTCAAACTAATTAAGATATATTTTTATATATATTTTTATGTATTACTATAGTTGTTAAAATATGTATATTATCTTGTTAACAAATTAAAACGTAAATTCGGTAAGATTTTCACTTTGACATTTTAACAAGACAATTTTAAATATAGTGACTAAAAAAATTAAGTAGGTAAAATTAAGAAAAAATGGTAGAGAAGAGGGAATGATAATAGAACTTGAGAAATATTATAATTAATATTAAAAATACAATAATTTCCTTATTTTTTTTATAATATTATTTCTTTTTCTTCAACGATTCTTGCCTTTCCTCCTACTTTTATAGAATTTTTATTAATTTCTACAAATACTCTACCAGGTCTATCTATAATATCTCCCTGCTCACAAATTAAATTATTTTCAAGTATTATTTTGTTCAATAATAAATAACCGCATACCGCTCCATTTGCAGTTCCTGTAACAGGATCTTCATTAACTCCATATAATGGTGCAAAATTTCTAGCATGATAAACGGATCTAGATTCAAGTGTATGAAAAGTGAATAGATGAAAACTTCCTAAATCAAATTTTTCACAAATTTTTTTAATTTTATCAAAATCAGGTTTAATCGATTTTAAGGCTTTAAAGGATTTAATACAAATAGGAAGGGTAAATAATCCTGTAGAAACTGCTTGTTTTGGAAGAGATTCATCCAGCTCATCTGCAGATATATTTAATGAGTCAGCTATTTTAGATATATCCAAATATATATCTTTTAATATAGGTTTTTCTTGACTCATCATTACTCGATTAATATTTCCATCATCTAAGAATTCTATTGAAACGGGTAGAATTCCAGCTTTGGTCTCCTGTGATAGAACCAAGTTATGTTTATTTGGAAATAATCCTTCTAATGCCATTGTAAAGAATGCAGCAATTGTTGCATGGCCACAGAGATTAACTTCAATTTTTGGCGAAAAAAATCTTATCTTAAAATCTGCTCTATTGCTAGGAAAAACAAAAGCTGTTTCTGAAACATTCAATTGTTTTGTAATATTTGCCATCTGCTTATCAGTCAAATCTGGTGAATTCAAAACAACTCCAGCAGGATTACCACCATCTAAAGAATCAGTAAACGCGTTAACTATCTTAGCTATTACTTTCATATTTAATCAATTTTATAAATTTTTTATCGTCTATGATTCCATTCCTCTGTCGAGAAAAAATCCTTCTCAAATTTGTTTGTAAGTTCTATTTCTTCATCCGTAAAAGTACCATTATTAAGCTCTATATTAAATTCTTCTTCAAAACCAATCTTCATTGCATCAGCAATATCCTCAAAGCTAATATCTTTACCTAAGATATATTTAACAGAGGTTACCCTCTGCTTTACATCAGAAATTAGCTTATCTCTAATCTTTTCATCTGGAACTATTAAAAGAGAAAACATTTCCTCAACATCAACATCCATTAAAATCGTGCCATGTTGTAGAACCGTTTTTGCTTTTCTAGTTTGAGCATTACCTGAGATTTTTTTTCCATCAGCGATTATATCATTAATTGGTACATAACTACTTTCGATATCCAATTGTTTTAGACCCTTTACAATAGCTCCACAAATTCTACCATAGCTCTCCATTATATTTTTAGGAATTTGATTATGGGACTCTGGAATTACAATACTATATGTAAGTTCTTTATCATGAAATACAGCCCCGCCTCCAGTTATTCTTCTTACATAATCAACACCAAGGTTTTTACAGGCGTCTAGATCGACCTCTTCCTTTAAACTTTGAAAATATCCAATTGATATAGCCCGAGGTTTCCATGTAAAAAATCTTACAGTTGGAGGAGCTTTACCTTTACTAATGCTAACAAGTTCAGCTCTATCCATAGCCATATTACTATAAGCAGAATTGTTTTCAGTAATCAATAATCGCCATTGTTCCTTCATTTCAAACACATCAATATTCCTTCTGCTAAACCCTCAGCATTCAAACCAATAAATTCAATTTGATTTTCTTTTATGATAGAACTTATTTTTTCGATTAAAATTTCTCTTTTTAATAAAGCATTTTTAAGCTTATATTCTAGGATTTCTATTGATTCCTCAGGATAAGCAAAAAAATCTCCAGTAATTTTAAGATTATCAATCAATTTACTTTTTTCATTATACTCTAAAAAGATTTTAAGAAGTTTTCCTTTTGGTACTTTATAAGTGGATTGTGATTGCATTTTTATATTGCATTTATTAACCATTTATAAATTTCATCTTTTTTAAGATTACAAACATAATACTTTCTCTGCATGATATGAGCTTCTAACAAGAGGCCCAGATTCAACATGCTTAAAACCTAAATCAAGAGCTATCTTCTTTAATTGGTCAAATTCTTCTGGAGTGTAATATTTACTAATTACCACATGGTTTCTTGAAGGTTGTAAATACTGACCTATTGTTAAAAAATCAACATTTGCACGTCTAAGGTCTTTCATTGTGTTCAATATTTGCTCTTTGCTTTCACCAAGGCCTACCATAAAACCAGATTTTGTTTTAACATCTTTATTTATTTTTTTTATATCTTTTAATATTCTTAAACTAATTTCATAGTTACCCTGTGGTCTAATTTCCTGAAATAATTCTTTTACAACCTCAATATTATGATTGATTACATCTGGATTTGCATCAATAATTTTTTTTAAAGATTCAATTTTTCCTTTAAAATCAGGTATTAACACTTCAATATTACAGTTCTTGTTTAATTTTTTAATCTCCCTAATAGTCTCATAAAAAACATTTGCTCCACCATCATCAAGATCGTCTCTTGTAACAGAAGTAATCACCGCATATTTTAGACCTAATTTTTTAACACTCTCTGCAACATCCCCGGGCTCATCAAGATTTAATGGCGTAGGTTTCCCATGTTTTACATAACAATACCTACAATTTCTTGTACAAATATCACCTAAAATCAAAAATACCGCAGTTCCAGAGCCAAAACATTCTGCAATATTAGGGCATTTAGCTTCTTCACAGATGGTATGTAATTTTCCATTTCGTAAAAGAGACTTCATTCTGACATATGATTCCCCTCCACCAATTTTTATCTTAAGCCAATTTGGATGACGTCTCATTTTATTATACACCCATAGTTACCCTTAATAAATCTCGTAATCCTGGGGAAAAACCAAGAATGAGTATACCAATTTTTAAAAGATTAACAAGAGTGATATGATTTTTTAATTCATCTTTAAACATTACATCAAAAACATAGATAACAACTAGTATCAACAAAAATTTTACTATTGGAAACAATGGCCCCCATATATTTAATAAAACATTTGATGCAGGATGTTTCTCAGCATAATATAAACCCATTGAAAAAGGATCTTTAATACTAATATAGCTTGTAATTCCATCTATTAGATGTCCTGAAAGCATTGCTAAGTTTAGAGGATTTTTATAAACTGCAATTTTTTCTTTCTTTCTGAAGATATATGCAATTATAAAAACAAGACCAACAATTAAAAATATTAATCCTAAAACTATTAAAAAAACATCGAATCTAACACCAGTAGTAGTACCCCACCGATCACCTAAAATCCAAATAGTGATTAAATAAAAAGAAGGTATAAGGAAAATCAAACCTCCTAAAAATATAATCTTGTTGACAGTAAATATTTGGTTTTTTAATTTTTTTTCAAGATAGTAAGCAAGTAATAAGAAAAATATCGCATAAACAGCAATTTGAAGATAAATTAAAGGAGAAATAAACCAGTATTCTACTGGTTCGCCAAAATAATTTGTATCTTCAAGAACCCTACTAATAGGTCCAAATAAGATATATGGCATTAAAGCTAGAGCAAATCTCCAATCAACAGTTATATTGAGTTTTTTTAATAACTTATAAATGGCGTATAAGGCAATAATCAGTATTATACCATAGGTTATCTCAGATACAACAGTGTAACCTTCTCTAGCCTCAATTCCGTTGTGAAATGCAATACTACCGGAGGCATCTGCTACAATAGGACCCCAATAATACTTCCAGATCCATTGATCATAAAAAACTGAAGGGGCAAGTAAAAGTCCAGCTATTATTACCACTATTATTACTATGAATAGGTATAAGTAGAATGTTGGGGGATTTCTTCTATAGAACTCTATTAATTTCATTTTTCTTTGGATGAAAGGAAAAAATAATATATTAACTTCGTGGTTTACCCGCTTAATATGGAACGATTCATTAAATCAAAAACAATGGTATTTCCGCGAGAAATCATTGTAGGACATAATACTACTTCACAAGTAGCAGAGCTATGTGATAGGATAGGCAGAGGAAAAACTGTCCTAATTGTTGATGACAAAAAGACAAAAAAACTATCTGGAGATGAAATCTTTAAAATTCTTAAAAAAGCAGATTATGAAGTTAAGGAAAAAGTAGTTTCAGCTCCAACAGTTGATGAGGTTAATAGGTTAATTCAATATGCTCATAAAAAAGATATAAATCTTCTCCTGGGAGTTGGTGGAGGAACCGTAATTGATGTAACTAAACTAGCAGCTTTTGAGCTTTCAAAACCTTTTATTAGTGTTCCAACTTCTGCTGCTCATGATGGCATTGCTTCTCCACGTGCATCATTAAAACATAGCAAAGGATCAGTATCAAAAACTGCAGTATCTCCTTTAGCGATACTTGCAGATACAAAAATCATCAATAAAGCACCATATAGGATGCTTGCAGCGGGTTGTGCTGATGTTATTTCTAATATATCAGCAGTGATGGACTGGGAATTGGCTTATAGATTAAAAGGAGAAGAATTTAGCAGTCATTCTGCTGTTCTTGCTAAAACAGCAGCTCAACTTTTAATTGAAAATGCAGATGATATAAGAGTTAATACTGAAGAATCCGCTTGGTACGCAGTAAAAGCAATGATAGTATCAGGAGTAGCAATGAGTGTAGCAGGAAATACACGCCCCGCGTCAGGGTCTGAACATATGTTTTCCCATATGCTTGATCATTTAGGGCCAGGAATAATGCTCAAAGGAAAAAAATACAAGAAACCAATGCACGGCGAACAATGTGGAGTTGGAGCAATAATGATGGTTTATTTACATGGTGGAGACTGGGGAAAGATAAGAGATGCATTAAAAAAAATTGGTGCACCTACTACATCAACAGAATTAGGAGTTTCTAAGAAAAAAATAATAGAGGCATTAGGAAGAGCACAAGAAATAAGACCTGAGAGATATTCAATACTTGGGGAAACTGGTCTGACTAAAGATGCTGCAAAAAGATTAGCAAAAATTACAGGAGTAATATGATATGCCATTAGTTACACTGATAGGTGAAAAATTAGCAAAAAAGGAAGCTGAATTTATTTATTTAGGGCCAAATAATGAATGTAGAAACTGTAAATTAAAAACTGTATGTTTTAATTTAAAAATTGGAAGAAAATACAAAATTACAAATATAAGAGATAAACGTCATAACTGCAATATCCATGAGGGAACTGTAGCAGTTGTAGAAGTTCAAGAAACGCCAATTCTTACAACAATTGAAAAAAAGCTTTCTGAAGGATCTAAAACAAAAATAGACAATAAAGAATGTAAAAGTATAGGCTGTGAAAATTATGAGTTATGCAGTATCCTTCTGAATAAAGATAAAATTTTTGTAGTAAAAAAAGTATTTGAGAACATTGAATGTCCAATTGGTTATAACCTACAAAAAGCAGAAATATCAGAGGAATAGCTCAGTGGCATCTTACATTAAATATAAGTCCATCTTGAAAACCTACTATTTTTTCCCAATAAATAGTATCAATTTTTGAATTGCTATTAGCATTATCTGTAATCTGTGCAACACCTATACAAATTATTGAAGTACCTGAATTCCCACAATTCCATGTTTCACCAATAATATTTACCCTCTCAAATGGTTCTTTTGAAGTATCACTACCGTTATAGATAATATATTTTGATTTATGACCATTATAAATTTCTCTTTCTCCAGATAGTTTAGTATCTATATCAATAATAATTCCCTGTTCTGAAGCTTTATTTAATGTTTCCTCTGTTGTTTCCAAAAGATCATCTTCATTCATCATAAATAAAAGTTTAATGCTTATGACCGTAACATAGGCAGGATAGCTGTAATTATTATTTTTATACATAAAACTAGCCCAATTTTCTAAACCAAATAGCTGTGATTCCTCCTTACGCGCATCTATATCTTCATACCAAGTATCACCTAGAATAAAATCCTCAATGAATGCCTTATTTAATGTGTTTGTACTAAAAAAAACAGTCAGTATAATAACCAATATTATAATAAATGCTATTATGATGTAAATTCTATTCTCTCTTTCACCACCCTTAAATACCACATCTCTAAATATTTTCTGGACTACTTTAAATTAACGAAAAACTAAAATAAAAAAGTAAATAACAGAAAAAATGTATGAAAAGTCGATATACTCTAATCTTTGTTAAGAGATTTTATTATATCTGCAATTTTTTCACGTTTATCTTTTTCATTTGGTAAAGCAATAGATGCTCTCCATCTTTTGGTATTATCTGGCAAATAATAACCACGTGAAATTGCAATAAATTCATTTTCACCAATTGGTGTTTTAACCCTTCTTATTGAGATCTCGATAAAACTATTTTTTCCAAATTTTACATCTTTAGACTTTAGAGTCTCAAATTCAACCATTTAAATATCACCTTTGATAATCTTAATATATTATATTATGTTACTACTAATTAATATAATTATTTATAAAATGATGTATTTTTCTAAATATTTAAGAAAAAAGGTTAGAAATGAAATTATTTTTTTAATCCAGCCTCTTTTTTAAGTAAATCTACCTTATCGGTTTTTTCCCAAGTAAAATCAGGATCTTCCCTACCGAAGTGACCATAAGCTGCAGTTTTAGTATAAATTGGTCTCCGTAATTCAAGATGATTGATAATTTTACTTGGTTTAAGAGGAAAAAAATCTCTAATAAGTTTCTCTATCTTATCTGTTGGAATCTTATTTGTTCCAAAACAATCTATATTTATTGAAACAGGATCTGCAACACCTATAGCATATGCTATTTGAATCTCACATTTGGCCGCAATTCCTGCAGCAACTATATTTTTTGCAATGTAACGTGAAATATATGCAGCGCTACGATCAACCTTTGATGGATCTTTTCCTGAAAAAGCACCACCTCCATGTCGACCAATACCGCCATATGTGTCTACTATTATTTTTCTACCAGTAAGACCAGCGTCAGCATAAGGTCCACCTCTAACAAATGCTCCTGTGGGATTTACATGAAAGATAGTGTTTTTATCAATCCATTCTTCACATATTGGTTTGATTACCTTTTCAATAACATCATTTTTAATTTTATCGTAAGATATACCACCATCATGTTGTGTTGAAACAACAATTGTATCTGCTCTTATTGGTTTTCCATTTTCATCATATTCAATTGAAACCTGTGATTTACCATCTGGTCTTAAATATGGAATTTCTTTTTTCTTCCTAACTTCTGAGAGTTTTTTTGTAAGTTTATGAGCTAGAGAGATTGGAAGAGGCATCAGTTCTTTGGTCTCATTACATGCATATCCATACATCATTCCCTGATCGCCAGCACCTTGTTCTTTATGGAGGCCATCTCCTTCTGTAACACCAATAGAGATATCTGGACTTTGCTCAGTTATTTGAACCCATACAGAACATGTCTCCCATTCGATTCCATATTCTGCTTCCGTATAACCAATTTCCTTTATAGCATCTCTAACAATACTAGGAATATCAAGATATCCTTTAGTAGTCATTTCTCCAAAAACCATTACTCCTCCATTCTTTGTCCCTGTCTCAATTGCAACACGGGAAAATTCATCTTGTTTTAATGCTTCATCAAGGATGGAGTCAGATATTAAGTCACACATCTTATCAGGATGACCTTCAGTTACTGATTCTGAGCTTATAATTATCTTTCTTTTTGTCATAATTTCACCTATAAACTAAATTATTGCCTCCAACTTATAGAAAAATAAGAAACTACAACCTGGTTAAATATTTTTTTAAAAAAGTTATTAAAAGAAAAAAATGAAAAAAAGAGAAAAATGAGTTTATTCGTTTATTTTTCTTGTAACCCAGATATCATCTTCAAGAGCATCATAAATTGCTTCATCTGAGATATCTTCAATTGTTTGTTTATCAGAAAGAACACTTCTAACTCTCTTATTTTCATCTTTTGCATATTTTAGTATTATATCCTTTCTAATCACCCAA
>DAOVGR010000032.1 GCA_030672305.1 Thermoplasmatales archaeon
ATATTCTGTAAATTCAGCTGTTTCAAAAACATAGTCTGGTTCTGGAAATTCATCCATAGATGGATCACACTGTTTCTCATCCTCATAAAAGAATACTCTAATTGTTTCAGTATTTCCCGTTCCATATCCACTGTTCCAGACGAAATGCACTGCTCCACCCTGAACATTCCAATCTTCTCTGTTTTCGAAATCATCTATAAGAATATTACTATATCCTTGATACATTGAGCCACCCAAACCGTCTCTACCGTCTGGTTCACCATTATTCCAAAGAACTTCATCTCCGTCTCTAGGATGACCTTCACCATATGGTGATTTTATTTCATCGATTCCTACATCATGCCAATATTCAAGTGTAAATCTCTCAGATTTAATATCATTATTTGGATTTTTATCTCCCTCCATCTCAATTTCTGCTTCAATAAAATATTCTTTTAAGCCTGTTGTTTCTTCAAGAAGAAATTCAGGTGTCCAATCCTCAAATTCAAAATTGATTTCTTCTCCCGTTGAAATGTCTGCTTCAAAATATTCTGATTCTGAATATTCTTCAACAAAATCTAATGTAACTAATTCGACATTATCAATATACCAGTAATTGAAATAGTATGGATTTCCTTTCACCCAGAATCCAATATATATAGTCTCAGATCCTACTCCTATAGGAACATCAACTTCATAAATTCCATCAAAACCAGGTTCTTCATACCAAACAGAATACCATGTCTCACCATCTATACTATAGCCAGATTCTAATGAATATAGCCCTTGTCCAGAATAATGATCAATATATGATTTAAATCGGAGGCTAAAAAAGCTATAATTTGAAGTATCAATTGCATAAGAATAGAAATAATTTTTTTCTAGAGCATTATCATATGAAAGACAAGCTTCAGGAGACGTTCCCCTTGATTTGGAAGTATAAGATTTTTCCCAACCATATTCAGGGTTGAAATCTTTATGGTCATCATGCCAACCTTCAGGAGGAACATTAGTCCAGTTTTTTTCAGACAATAAAGTATCCAAAACAACTGGTTCACCTATACTTATGTTAACGGAAATGCAACACTCATCAAATTGTCCAACATTCTTAATTGTTGCCTGTACTGGATAAGTTTTACCAGGGCCATCCTCAATTGGTGTATCGATACTTTTTACTTCAATATCATGAAAAAATGGATAATATAAATTTATGATTTCTATTTTACAGTCATTTTTTGGGTGCTCATCTTTTAGTAGAGTACAAGCTTTTACCTTATATTCCTGCCAGGTGTTTTCATACACTGGATCCTGCCAATAAGGTGGTGTCCATGTTGGAAATTCAACAATTACTTCTTCTCCATATTCAATTTCTATATCTTCAACTATCTCATTATAATCTTCAGAAGCGATATATTTTATAATTTCAATGTCATCAAGCCAAAGATGATTATAGTAATAATAATAACCAATATATTCCCATTTTATTTGAAAATCTTCACCCATCGGTTTATCTAAACTGTAACAACTGATATTCCACAACTTAGCTTCTTGATTTTCACCAATTGGATTATCCCAAGGAGTTATATCCTCCCAGGGACTTGTAGAATTACTTCTAAACTTAACATATATACTACAATATTGTGGGTACTTATAATCCGCAGCCCATCTAAACTTTATATTAACTCTCTCAAGACCAGTACAATTAATTGGTCCACTTTGAATATAATTGTCATAGTAATCACCTTGATTATACTGAGTATATTTGTAACAACCTACTTCAGGTGATTGACCACCAGAATTATTTGTATAATTTATGTTCCAGTAATCAGTTTTCCATCCTTCTGGTGGGAATGTTCCTGAAAAATCTTCCTTAAAAATAACCGGTCCAGTTTCATATTTTGTTACCTGCATTTGAACATCAGTAGTATCAGTTTTGTTCCCATAGTTCTTTACTGTAACTTGCATAGGAATATCTTCAATAGCATAACCACTTTCAGGGTAATCTATACTTTTTATTCCAATATCGGGACAAACACAAGGGCAATCATAAGGTATAACTGATGCAGTTATTTGAGCATCATCCTCAAAATTACCAATTAAAGCACACTGTCCTGTGTATTGATCACATGTGTATAATTGACCAGTAGATGTATAAGCTGTTAGATAAAAAGTATCAGATTCTCTATGAAAATCACCATCTTGTGCATAATTAATATCAATTCCTAAAGGTCCAATTACTGAAGCTTCACCTGTATCAGTATCAATTGTCCATAGTTTATCACCAAGATCCCAACCATATATATATCCTTCAATATCACATGCAATACCAATCATAGAATTTACATCCTCACCAAATGCACCTATGAGTGTTTGCTCACCAGTATCTACATCGATTTCATAGAAGTTGCTGTCAGAAGCACCATATAACACACCAATATTTACATCATATGTTAATCCATTCAGACCATTTCCTCCACCACCAATATAAGTCATATCACCTGTTTCATGGTCAATTTCCCATAAAGCTCCGTTATCATTTTGACATGCAATCCATCTCCCATAACATGCCCAAACCCAAGTACCACCAGATAGGAAATTTTCTGATTCCGTATCATGGAGATATTCAATAGTGCCTGGGTCACAAGTGTCAAAATAAATAGTAGCTTCAAGATCAGGATATGCATTGTACCCATACATAATAGGGCAATTTTTAATGATTGATGATTGCTCTAATGCTTCACATTTTATAACACCTGGAATAGGATTTTCTCCACTTCGTAGTGCAAGTCCATTCGAAATTGGTTCATCTTTTTCTATAAATTTTTTATTTTTAATTTCAAAGTTATTTGTTATTGTTAATGATAAAGAATTAATAGAAATTAAAGAAAATGAAATAAATATCACTGCTGTAATTAATAACATTCTCATAGAATTCTTACTTTTTAAAAATCTTCCTTTTTTCATTTAATCCTCCCTCTAATTATAACAATTAATATAATAATATAACCACTAATATTTAAAGCTATACTAGATTTAATGTAACAATTGTTGCACTATTAAAATACTATGATATCGATAACAATTATTGGAAATTATTTTTATCAATCTATCTGAATGGAGGTATTTTCAAAACATAAGAATTACTAGTTGATAATTGTAGATTTTTTAGATGATTTTGAGGATTGCTGAATATATTGAATATTTGAATGCTTTTTGAAAAACTATGCGAACTTGTTTTTGGATCTATTATTTCATCAGAATCATATACACCTGCTTTATCGTATGCTGTTGCTCTAAAGATAGCATATGGTAAAGGATTATATCTCAAAGTCCATTGATATTCAGGTCCAGATCCATAAATTGTTTCCTGTAGTTCATTGTTAAGGTAGAACTCTACACGATCCATACCACTCATTGCATCAGTTGCTACTGCAGTGAAAGCAAATTCCCAACCTTCCATTGGACTCCAACCTAATACTTCATAACTTAATGATACTTCTGGAACTGTGTGGTCAATATCAATAGTAAAAGATCCCCCTGACCCTACATTACCAACACAATCAATAGCCCAAAAATCAACAAGAATATCATCGCCATCCTCTCCTATTATAACTGTAATACAATCCTCAGGATAAAAATCTGGATAGTAGCCATTTTTACTTACATAAATCCCACAAATTCCAGAACCTGGTATTCCTGGAGCAATTTCCGGATCTTCAGCACATATTGTTACTTTAACATCGCTAATATACCAACCATTTTCACCATCAGGTTCAGGAGGATCGATTTCTTCAACCCATGAAACTGGTGCAGTATCATCAACTCCAATTGTTAAATTCTTATGATTATTTTCAGGATAATCATCAATTCCGAGTGGTAAATCAAGATATAATCCATATACACCTTCCTCAACAAAGGTGAAATCATCAAAATTCAGAAGTTTTGTTCCACCCACTGGTTCATCAAGATCTATATCAATGATTTCATCCCAATAAACTAGAGATCCATTGTGAGGATCAGTTAAAAACTCCCAGATTTCAGCGTAACATGTTAAATTAAATTCTGGAAATGTACCATTATTTTCTACAATAACATCAATATCTTCAGTACCTGGTTGTATATATATTTCTGGCATGGGTGTTTCAAATTTTATTGTTTTATCATATGCATTACAAGGACTTGAGGGTGAAGTAATGTTCTTTATTCTAACATCGTGGAAGAAATCAAGTGTTATAAGTTTTTTATAAAGGTCATTATCAGGATTTTTGTCTTCTGGATCTACTAGATTAGTCCAACACTTAGTTACATATAATTTTTGACCAGTAACTTCTTCATCAAGAAAATCTGAGGTCCATTCACTGAAATTGATTTCTAGATCCTCACCAGGCTCAATTATTGAAATATTAAAATTATCCTCATATTCAGGTTCAAGAGTGGAATATCCCTTAATGATAATATCATCAATATACCAGTTGTCGATATTAAAACTATATCCTTCAAATGTCCAAGAAAAATACATGTTTGTACTAATATTTTTATCCGTCAACAGATTTATAGCTTCAGGACCAATATTTTCAGTTGGTTCTATTTTCCACAAAGTATCCCAGGTTACTCCATCTTCTGATGTCTCAAGTTTTAAAGTATAAGGTGTAGTATAATGATCGATATAATGTTTAAATTCTATTTCTATTGCTTCATATTCACTAGTATCTAATGCTGGTGTATAAAACCTGAAGATATCAGTTGAATAAGGATAATAATAAAATCTAGCTTCACCATTTGAACCACCTGCATAATTAGTTGTACTATACATCCAATTATTATGAGTTTTTGTCCAACCATCTGGCGGAAATGTAGAACTTGAAAAATCTTGATTTATTAGTTCAACAGGTTTATCAATATCAAGTTCAGCTATTTCTATATAGGTGTTAAAATCAGATTCATTATATTGACCGAAGTTTTTAACATGACCAATAACTGGAAAGATTTGAGCAGGTCCACTTATAGGACTACTGATATTACTGCATCCGACATCATGAAAGTAACCAAAATACAAATCGATCCATTTTTTCTTTTCATCATTTCTAGGATTATGATCGCCACTAAAATCAACTTTTGCATTAACTAGATATTTTATCCATGTATTTTCATATGATTCATTTTGCCAATCATCAGGAGTCCATTCAGGAAAGTCTATTTTTTTATATTTCCCAGGTTCAAGTACTATATTTTCAATATTTTCACTATATTCTAGACAATCTGAACATGCCTCAATTGAAATATCATCAAGCCAGAAATAATCATAGTAGGAATAATGACCAATATACTCCCATCTAATCTGTAATTCTTTACCTAAAGGACCATCAAAACCTATCCATTCTGTTTCCCATAATTTTGCAGTTTGATTACCTTCCAGAGAACCATCCCATGGAGTTACGTATTTCCATGGGCTACCTGAAGATTTTCTGACCATCACATATATTGTACAATAATAAGGATAATCAATTCCACTAGACGCCCATCTGAACCTCAATTTAATTCTATTATAACCTGAACAATTTATGTAACCTGATTGAATAAAGTTATCATAATGTTGTCCTCCATTATACTGATCAATGTTGTAAACTCTTGCCTCTGGCGCAATACCACCAGATTCGTTTGTATAAGATTGTGTCCAATAATCGGTTGTCCAACCATCTGGAGGGAAATCACCCTCAAAATTTTCTTCCATTATAATTGGTCCAGTTACATTCTTCATAACTTCCATTTTTGTATCAAAAGTCTCAGTGTTATTACCCTGGTTTTTAACAGTAATTTGCATGTCCATATTTGGTATCACTGGACCTGTTTCTGGATAATCTATCTTTTTTAGAGCAATATCATGTTCACAACAAAAAGAACATTGAAAAAACATTGAAGCAGTAATTTCAGCGCCATCTTCAAATTCACCAATTATAGTACATTGTCCAGTTTCTTTATCACATTGATATAATTGTCCAGTGGATGTATACGCAGTAAGATATAACGTGTCTGTTTGTCTATCAAAGTTACCATCTTGAGCATAATTTAAATCAATACCTAATGGACCAATTTCCTCAGCTTCACCAGTTTCAGTATCAATTGTCCAAAGACAATCTGTTCCAAGATCCCAACCATACAATATCCCATCTGAGTCAAATGACATACCAATCATATATTCTACATCGCTGCCGAATGGACCAATTTGCTCTTGTTGACCAGTATCTGGATCAACTTTGTAAAGGTAATTATTATCACCACTACCATACATTTTGTTATAAATTGGGTCATAAGCTAATGCATTTAGATTTTCACCTCCACCCCCAATAAGAAACATTTCACCAGTGAATCTATCTATTTCCCATAACTTACCAATACCATATTCACAACCAATCCATCTTGAATTAGGATAACAAGTAGCACCAGCAATAAAATTATTTGATTGAGTGGGTCCAATTTCATCAATTGTTCCAGGATCACAAAGATCAAAATAAATAAGACTTTCAGGTTCAGAATCAGCTCTATATCCATACATAAATTCATCAAGTGGTTCAATCATAGACTGTTCTATATTAATCGATTTTATATTCGACGAACCTTTAATTTCTTTTTTAATTGGTGCAAGCCCATTTGAAATTTCTTCTGTAATTTTTTCATAAATATTTTTTCTAATTTTTGATATATTTTTTAGTGTTGTTTCTAATGAAACTGTACTACTAGAAATAAGAGTTACAACGATAAGTAAGGCTATAACAATTTTTGATATTTTCATTAAACCCTTTCTTTCTAAAATACAATCTTTCTTCATTTTATCCTCCCCTAAAATATAAAGTTGTTAGTTATAATAATAATTATTTGTAATTTAAATTTTTTTATCACATATTGTAACAATTGTTACAATTAGAAATTTTAATCTAATATTTACCAAAAGGTTTTTAGTAAGAATTTAAAATCTATATTTTTTATAGTTCACCTCTATTGTTTTCTATAATCATCAACGTGTCCAGTTGTTACCTCAGTAAGAATAAGTAGTTGGTCATCCTCTAAAAATTCATAATCAAAGGTTAGTATATCGTCAATGTCAGTTAAATTTACTACAAGTTTTCCATCTTTTATTTCCCATTTAGCTTGGTCTCCTAGATAATCACAGTTTCCATTGGATGAAAATATTATTGGTCTTCCAGTTGTTAAAGTTCCATGAATCCATATGCCTACAAACTTATTTTCTTCACTTTTACTATCATTACTAAAACATCCACAAAATCCTACAACAATGAATAGAATGGCTATTCCAAGAATCACAATTTGTCTTTTCATAAATTAACGCTTCCTAGAAAACAAAATATAATTGATTTATTTATAAACCTTTTCTGTAAAAATTAAATCTTTTTTTAAAAATCCCCTATTACACCAAATTAACCATAATCTCATAATTTATAAAAAATAATTAATTCAAAAAACTTTTAACCCTATACTTATTAACACATGTTAATAAAAAGCGAATGTGGGGGTAAAATATGAAAGAAAACATTTTAAAAATAAATATAGGCAGCCGAATTTTAAGTATTGCAATATGCGCGTTATTAATTACAACCTCTGTTGTAGCAGCACTTGGAACTTCAGAAAAAAACAATGATCTCAAAATTTTAAGTTATAATTTTTCATTACCAACTCCAAAGCTTGTTACCAAAACAGTTGAAAATGGAGATTATACTTTTATAGAAACACCAGAATCAATAGGAATAGGTGATTCACATGGAGCACCTATGTTACCTGTTCAAGTTATTTCACTTCTACTACCTCCTATGAAAACAGTATCCAATGTAGTGGTTGATGGAACAAAAGTACAAATGAATCTTGAGAATTATAATCTAATAGAAAAACCGATATTTCCATATCAGGACCCTGTTCCATTTGGTGATGCTCCAAAAGAGTTTACAATTGATAGTAAAATTTATACAAAAAATGCATTGTATCCAAACAATATTGACAAAGAATATCATATAGGTTATTCTCGTGGATATACTATTTTTGACATTTCTATTAATCCAGTACAATATAATCCTGTTAAAGGAACATTGTTTTATTACCCTGAGATAACCCTAGACATTGAACTAAAAGATACTGAACCTAATCAATTTTATCGAAACAATGGAGAAGACGAAGCATGGGTTGAAAAGCTTGTATACAATTCAGAAATAACAGACACCTATACGTCTGAAATACCTATCTTTGGGTATGATGGTGGATTATGTGATCCAGAGGATACAAATGAATATGTGATTATTACAACTGAAGATGGTGGTCTAGATTATTGGGACACAAGTGAAACTTTACCATACAATTGGGAAAGTCTTATGGATAAACATGGTCAGGATGATGGATTTAGCTGTGCGTTAGTAACAGTACAGGAGATAAATGATTGTCAAGATTATTTTGATGGAGAACCTGTTGATGATTTCCAATCACGTATTCGTGAGTTTTGTAAAGATGCATTTCTCGATTGGGAAACATCTTATATTCTAATAGGAGCAGATGACGAATATATATCAGCTCGACATATGGATACAAGTTATGAGTCACAAATTGATTCTGATATATATTGGAGCAATCTTGATTCAACCTTTAATGATGATGAAGATTCCAGTTGGGGTGAATCAGGAGATGCCGGTTTTGATCTTTATTCAGAAATTTTCATAGGTCGTCTAACTTGTGATGAACCTCAGGATGTATCAAATTGGATGACAAAGAGCTTTTACTATGCTGATTGTATCGAACCAGAATTCTTAGAATGGGCATCATTTTATGGTGGAAATACTGGTTGGAATTGCCAAGGTGATGATTTCATGGATTACAGTGCAATAAAAGGTACTAATAACTGGTTAGGACCTGATCCTGAAGCTGATGGACCATATCCAACATGGGCTGGTTTTCAATATGGTTTTGAAACATGGAATGCTGAACCAATTCCAACTCCAGATAACACCTTTGATATATCTGAAATGTGGACTGCTGAACCCCCTAATGATGGTTGGCAAGGTGGGAGTGAATCACAAGCAATAAATGGATTTAAAACCGCTATCAATAACAATCATGTAGCAATAGCTAGTGGTATTGCCCATGCTAACGCAGATATGTCATTAGATGTAGGATCAAATTCTTGGGAATCAGAATATCACAATACAAAGCCTTTCTTCTTGCATGATTATGGCTGTCACTGTGGTGATATGGATGCTGCAGATGATGGTGTTTTACATTCAATGCTGTTCCATGATGATACAGAACTTGCTTTTGGCGTTGTTTATAATACATGTTACGGCTGGGGAAATTATGACACTACAAACTCAAGTAGTGCTTTTCAAGCAAAGGAGTTCTGGGCTTATTTCCTAGACCTTGATAATAAATCAATAGATTTCAATGGTTGGCAACTTGGAAAAGCTCATGCTTTTTCAAAAGATAGAATGGCACCGACGATAGATTGGGATTCATCTACTCAAACATGGAGAGCTATAATTCAGGGATGTTTACTTTTTGCAGATCCAGCACAAAAGATTAAAACGCCTTATCCAAGTGAGGAACCAGATATACCAGATTCTCCAGATGGACGAGATTATGGTGTACCAGAGGAAGAATATGAGTTTTCTGCAAGTACAACAGATCCGGAGGGAGACCAGATATTTTACCTATTTGAATGGGGAGATGGAGAATATTCTGAATGGATAGGACCAGTCAACTCTGGAGAAACTGTATCAGCATTTCATACTTGGTTTGAATTAGGTGATTATAATTTAAGAGTTAGAGCAAGAGATGAATGGGGTTGTGTAAGTCTTTGGTCAGATATAAAAGTATTTCCAATTGTTGTAAACACACCTCCAGATATACCAACTATTTCTGGACCTACGACTGGAAAGGTAGGAATACCTTATGATTTTACAGTTGTTACAACTGATCCGGATGGTCAAGATGTATACTATCAAATCTTTTGGGGAAATACCGGTAGTGGAGCTGTAGGACCATTTCCTTCTGGTGAAGAACAAGTAATAGAGCATACATGGACCAAAAATGGCAAATTCACAATTAAGGTAAAAGCAATGGATACAACCGGTGACTGGAGTGAATGTATGGAATATGTAATAAAGATTACAAGAGCTAGATCTGTTGAAAATCTTTTAATAGAACGTATATTTCAACGATTTCCAAATATTTTTCCAATATTTAGATATCTACTTGGACTATAGAAAACAATATCTCTAACTATAAAATCATTCAATTCTCTTTTTTTCTTTTCTATATCTATAATGAAAATAAATTAGATTGTCAAAAACAAATAAATTACAGATAATAGGATTGGTTGATGGATAAAATAAATTATTAAAGAATGTTGTCCAAAAAAGATAAAGAATTTAATAACCTTAACTCTTGATAAATCTCCTAAGCTAAATTTTCTTTTATTGTTTGGATATAATGTATTTCCTAGAAATATCCCAAGTAATATAATACCAAACCATGGTAAAAGAGGAAAATAATCAATAGTATAAAACAGAACTGGTTTAAATCCTAACCATACCAACCATTGAAAATCAAATGTCATATTCTTTAGAATTAATCCTAGAAAAATTACTAAAAAACCAAAAAAAAGATTAAAATATCGACGATTTAAAAAGGGATAAGCAAGGATAATTGATAGACCTATACAATGAAGTACTCCGAAAACAACGAAACCTTTATCTAAATATGTCCATGTAATTAAGGTAATCAATAAACCTAATCCAAAAATTTTCAATCCTCTGTTTAGGTATTTATATTTTAACTCTTTTTTTGTTAATGTTTCTTTAGCTTTAGTATAACTAAGAGTTAGAGATATACCTATTAACAGAAAAAAAAGTGTTCCAATCAGATAAACATAAATTAAAAAATATCCAGTATATAAACTAAAATTGAAGATATTTAAATAGTTAAGATCATATAAAAAATGAAAAACTATCATCATAACTATAGCAATACCGCGTAAAACATCGATTTCCCAAAAACGTATGATTGATTGATTGACCACTACACCACAAATCAAATGATAACTTAAGCTAGATATTATATTTTTTATTTTATTTGAATACCCCGCAGCTTGCTGCGGTTGGGATGGAACAACTGCAGAAAGACGTTAAAAGCTATTTTGTGTATTACTGATGTTGATGATAGAATTACAACGTGCAAGTCATTGTGTGTATAAAATCAGATATCATATGGTAATGTGTTTAAAGTATCGTAAGAAATTGTTGTATCCTAAGGACAGAATCCAATTTCTCAAGAATGTTCTGATTGAGATTAGAAATAGATATTGGTTTGAATTTGAGACAGTTGGGACCGATGGAGATCATGTACACATATTTGTTAGGTGCTGCTCCAAAATATGCACCATCAACAATTATGCAGGTAATTAAGAGCATAACTGCAAGGGAAGTATTTGAAAAATACCCTGAAATTAAAGAGTTGTTATGGGGTGGGGAATTTTGGAATGATGGAGGATATATTGGGACAGTTGGTGAAGGAGTGACTGGAGACATTATACGTGCTTACATTGAGAAACACGGAACTAAAGAAGAAAAAGAAGGTTATAAACAAATGAAGCTATTAGACTTATAAACCGTTCGGATACCCCGCAGCTTGCTGCGTGGGAGCTTCATTTAAAAAATTATGCTAGATTTAGACTTGGATCTCCAAATGCGTTCCATATTGTAAATACATGTGCTTGTAATACATTGCTAACCGGATGTTCATCTAAAAACTTTATTTGAGAACCTGTAAAAGCTTCTCCAAATGTGTCTACTCCTTCTTGACCTATCATGTAAAAAGTATTTGTTGCTAGTTCACCATTTAAACTGTTTGGAGTACCACTATAACTTGATGTAAGACCAGTACCGCCAACGCTAGCAATAGCACCACCCCATGGAATTAAAAGCATTTTCCAGTTTAAACATGAACCTCCAGGAAGACCCCCTGTCCAATACCAGTGATTTTCATTTAAATCAGGAGAACGTAAGGTAGTAAGTAGTGTAATGTTAAATTGTGCACAATGACAGCCACCTACGACAACAACAGGTAATTTTTTAAAATTTAAAAATTTCCAAAATTTATATGCACGTATTCCTTCCATCCATGTTGATAATCCTTCAACTGGATGGCAAGCCCATGATAGTGGAGATCCATGTCCTGGCATGTATACGAAACGTGCTCCATCGGTGAAAGCTTTAACAATATCTTTTGTAACTGGAATTAAGCCACCTGTATCATTATTTGATGCATAGAGTTTAACTTCTTCATCGATAAGAGAATCCATGTAACTAAAAGCTAAATCAGCAAGCCATTCTGCATCAGGTTGATCTAGATGGAATCCATGATTTAAACCAGCGATACCAACCATTCTTTTATACCAATCTTCACTAGCAGGAGTTGATGATTCATATTTTATAATCTTAGGAACAATTATGTTCAACTCAAGAATATTTCTACAAGGTAGTCTACTGACAATAATATCTGGTCGTAGATCTAAAACATCAGAACCCCATACAGCAAGGATTCCATCCCCATCGCTATCCCAGTCTTCAAATTCTCCTCCTTCTTTGTATATATCTGCATAATACAGATCACTTATAGCTCCGTTATCCTGTAAACCTCCTTTCATAATGTTTGTATATCTCACTGGAAGATGCCATGCTTTTGATCCTTGATTTGGGTCATCTCTATCCTTTGCATATATGTATCTTTTAAGACCACCAACAAGTAGTACATAGGTAACATTGTTGTTTTCCTTTGCGTATTGAATGAATTTTTTAATCTGTTCTGGTTTGTCAATACCTGAATATTCATTATATATCTCATTTGTTGTTTTAAGAAAAGTTCTAACATTGTTGTTGTTTTTATGGTCAATTAGTTTTTGAAGGCCCCTGGAAAATATTTTAGGTGCGATTATCACAAGATTGTATTCTTCTTCAAATGACAATGGTTTAGTAGGTGGATTAAAAGTAATTTTGACCTCTGCACCGTTTATATAATATATTTTGTTATTTACAGGAGAATACTGTACTGGAAATTGAAAAAGTGTAACATGAGTTTTTAGGTCTCCATCAATGTTTAATCCACAGGTTACCTTGAAATCATACCAATTATCTGGATATCTATTGGAACTGGAATAAACATAAACATCTTCAATTATTTCACAAGATGTTTGTTCATTATAACTAGGAGTAACTGCAGGGGGTGTTGGTTTGATTTTTTTAGTTATATCAATTTCATATTCAGAGGATGGGGTATAAAATATTTCAACATTTTTAGCTCCAAATGGTAGTTCAAACGTATAAGTAACCATAGGCATTTCTGGTTTTCCTGGGTCTCTTAATACACTAGTTTTTTCGTCTAAGTGTAAAGTAATGTACTGTTCTGTACCTGTTATCTTTGGTGATGAAAATGTAAAACTCTCATTTATTTCAATTGTATTAGTTTTATCTATTTCATTTAAAGCAGTGACTTGAATACCACTAAGAACTAGAATACTAACTACAACAATATAAAATATTTTTTTCATTATTTGCCTCCTTTCATATTAAATAAATATATATAAATTATGATACATTAATATTTCGCCATATATGAACGGTTTTTTATTTATAACTCAAAACATATAATTTAGTAAATAAATCGATAAGGGGCCTTTCAATTTTTTGAATTCTTTCATATCAGTAAACTTAATTTATATGATTTTTTTCCGCTAAATTAAAGAAATAACATTAATTTATTAATAATATAAGAAGGAGATAATTTATAAATAAGAAACATAATATATATAATGGGGTAATTTTGTGGAAAAACGATTTAATTTTTTTTATAAAAAATGGCAATCAATAATTTTGGTAATATTTTTAATAATAACATCTTTTTCAACAATATCGTTAGCTTATACAGTTGATTTTGAAGATAATCTACACCTTTCTTATAACTTTGAAAGTCCAAAAATCCAATCTGTTGATATTGCTGGAAAATCTTATGATAGAATAACTCTTTCAACTTGTTTACCTGCTGGAGTTATTGGAGAACCATTGGTACCATCAAAAGGAGTATATATTTTACTTCCACCTAAATCAAAAGCACTTGAAATAAAAGTAATAGCTAGCGAAAAACAAGATCTTGGTACTGGATTCTATATTGAACCAATGGGAAAACCGATTCCAATATCAAGTGTAAAAAATAATATAATTCCCACACCAGATGAAGAGATCTATAATTCCAATGAATTGTACCCTGGAAAATTACATAAAAAAGTTGGTGTTTATAATTTTAGAGGCTATCAAATTCTAGTTCTTTTATTACATCCAATACAATACACACCGTTATCAGGTGAACTTTTTTATTATAAAAATCTAAATGTTGAGATTGAATTAATTAATAATGAAGAGTCAAATTATTTATTTAGAGGTTTTGAAAGAGATAGACTTGAGGTTATAAATAAAGTTGACAATCCTGAAATCGCAATAAAATATGAAGCGGAATCTAAAGGCTCGATGGAAGAGTATGAACTTTTAATACTAACTAATGATTCATTAAAAGATGGTTTTAATTCATTGAAAGAAATTCATGATATCAGTGGTACACCAACTATTATAAAAACATTATCTGATGTAGGAAGTACTGATTTAGAAGATATTCGAAATTATATACGAGATGCTTATAATAACTGGGGGATTGACTACGTTCTTATTGGTGGAGATAACGATATTATCCCAGCTCCGATTTTATGGGTTTATGGCTTAGATGAAGAAACATGGCCTTATGAATCTTTTATGCCTTCAGATTTATACTATTCCTGCTTAGATGGTCCATATAATTATGATAGTGACAATAAATGGGGAGAACCAACTGATGGAGAAGACGGTGGGGATGTTGATCTCTTTGCCGATGTATATGTTGGAAGGGCTTGTGTTGGTGATTTATCTGAGGTTAATAATTTTGTAACAAAAACAATTACCTATCTCAGCAGAGATCCTGAGGATGAATATCTTTCTAATGCTTGTTTCGTCGGTGAATACCTTGGAGAGCATGGTATTGCTGCATGGGGTGGAAATTACTTAGATCAACTAATCAATGGGTCATCTGCAGATGGTTATACAACAGTTGGAATAAATTCTAGTGACTATAATATTGATACATTGTATGATAGAGATTACCCTGGGAACTATTGGCCTCCATCAGAAATAATCGATAGGATAGAAAATGGTGTTCATTTCATAAATCATCTTGGTCATGCTTCATATGATTACAATATGCGATTGATTAATTACGATGTTGATTCATTAACAAATAATGATCTTTGCTTTATCTATTCTCAAGGTTGCAATTCTGGAGGATTTGATGAGGAAGATTGTATTGCTGAGCACTTCACTGTAAAAACGAGTTATGGAGCATTTGCAGGAATATGGAATGCAAGATATGGATTTTTCTGGTCACATAGTACAGATGGTGATTCACAACGCTTCCAAAGAGAATTTTGGGATGCAGTATACGGTGAAGAAATACCAGAATTAGGAAAGGCTAACCATGATTCAAAAGAAGATAATATCCCAATTATTGGCAGATCTATGATTCGATGGTGCTATTATCAAACAAATTTATTTGGCGATCCATCAATAAATATATTAGACCCTAGTAGCAATACTGCCCCAGATCAGCCAAATAAACCAAATGGGCCTTCAAATGCAATACCATTTCTAAAATATACCTTTGAATCATCTACAACAGATCCAGATGAAGATCAATTATTCTATAAATGGGATTGGGGAAATGGAGAAATAACTGACTGGATTGGGCCTTATAATTCTGGAGATCTTGTTGAAGAAAAACATAAATGGGCTGAAAAAGGTACATACGAAATAAAGGTTAAAGCAAAAGATGAACTTGGTGCTGAAACAGGATGGTCAGATCCTTTGACTGTTAAAATCTCATTTTCTAGATATCATAACAGACAATACTCTAACTTTAAATTATTTAATATCCTTCATATCTTTTTCCATCAATTTTTCTAATTCTTTGTCAACATTCTGCTCTCTTGCAATATTCTGCATTTCTGTAATAATCTTCTCCCATAATACTTGTTGAGCTAAAGCATAATCCCACATATCAAGTCTTTTAGTGCCATCACCTTTTTTGAATTCTTCCACGAAATCTTTTTTATCATTATCGTTCATTATTGAATGCCCCCTATTCTTTAACAGTTTTCATAGGACCCATTTTCATTTGTGCAACCATTGCCATTTCTGCGATTAATTCATCCCATATTGATATTTGTTCTAATGCAAAATACCACATGTCAAGTTTGTTTGGAATATCACCTTTTTTGAAGTCTTCAAGGAATTTTTTTTTATCTTCAGCTTTCAAAGACTATCCCCTCTTCAATAATATAGAATCAATAATCTACTATTTCAATTTTTCATAATTATTATCCATAATATGAAATGGGCACCCCATCAATCTAGAGTTGGTTTATAAAGGACTATTTGATTTCTCCTAATAGGTGGATGGGATGCAGAAGAATGGTATTATTTTCAAAAATAAAGATGCTGAAGAGATTCCATGTTGTCACTTTTGTAACTCAAGTGATGTCATAAAATATGGTAAACAAAAGAACAAAGTTCA
>DAOVGR010000056.1 GCA_030672305.1 Thermoplasmatales archaeon
GTGTGCATCCACATCCAATTCCCACATGTTTTTTTCCGTCCTCCCCAGAACATCTCTGGGGAAGAGGGAAAAATATTTTTACCCTATTTTAGTGATTGGACGAAAATCATTTAAAAGATGAGCACTGATTTGGAAATCCCAATTAAATAAATAACTATACATGAAACAGAACTTATAGCAGGTAAATGTAATAATGAAAAGAATAATCGGAATTTTTTCTAAAAATTACGGTTTTTATCTGTTATGATTTTTACATTATGACATTTTTGCAAGTAAGGTTAATATATCAGAATTGTAAAAAAAGTATGTATGAGTAGCAGACCAATAAATAACAATATACTGATTGTTGATGATGATTTAGATCTACTAAATATTCTCCAGGGGCTTCTTGAAAAATATAAATACAATATTATAACCGCTGTCAATGGCAAAGAATGTTTAAAGGAATTGGAAAAGGGATTTGAAGGTATTATAATCTTAGATGTTATGATGCCTGAAATGGATGGCTTGGAGACTATTAAAAATATGATTCATGAAGGATTTATTGAATTCAATAAGATCATATTACTAACAGCAAAAAAGATACAAGGAAAAGAATTTGATGATATCTATCATCATGTAGACAAATATATTCATAAACCGTTTGATATTGATGAATTGATTAGAGCTGTTGATGAACTAAGTAAAACTGAAAATAGGAAAGATAAAAGTAGTATTCATATATAAAATTTAAATAGGATATATGATTACCTCAAAAGGAAAGGATAATATGCAAAAAATATTGATAGTTGATGACGACACAGAACATACAAAAATTATTAAGGACTTATTAGAAGAATGTAATACCCCCTATGATGTTACTTGTGTAAGTAATGGTTTAGAATGTCTAGATCTATTAGACAAACTTTCTTCAGAAAAAGAAATGTTACCAAATCTTATATTGCTTGATATAATGATGCCAGTAATGGATGGTTGGGAAACATATCATCATTTACGTAAGAATTTAATATATAAACAAATACCCATAATATTTTTTTCAGCTCGTAAAGATTATTTTGCTAAAAAATACGGTGGATTCTTTGGTACAGAATTTATAGAAAAACCCTATGATATTGAGGATCTTTTTGAGAAAATAAGAAACATCATGAATCCTTGTTGATTATTTTTTTATTTGAGAATTTTCTAATTAGTTATCAAATGGTTTAATAATATTATTGTATTAAAATCGGTCTTCCTTGATTGCTAAAACCATTATTTGGTTCATAGGGATTAAACGCAGGATCACCATATAGGGTTCTTACATAATAATTAGGTATTTCTTTATCCACTCTTTTTTCACCTCTTAATGCTTCACCAACACTATAGTTATCAATAATCATATGATTTTCAAAAATTGTTAATCCTGCTTCTGAACCAGTTTCGCGAGTAGCACCAATAAAACAGTTACATCCAGCATGAAGCATGGTTAGCCCAATACTCATTGTTGGAGGTATCCCATCAGTACGTCCCATTAAGCAAGCAGATGTCAAAAATATACTTGGTTTGGTAAATATCCAGTTTTTTGCATGTGCAACATCGATGGCCCTTGAATAGGAATCAAGGCCATATAGCGAAGGTGCAAACCAAAACCAATCTGCATGGCTTATTAATTCAATATAATTTGAACCAGTATAAGTCCTAAATAACATAGCTAATTGCCTGCTATTTCGAAAATCACCAAATACTCTTGGTTTGAAACCATACTTTTTGATTTCAAATGCATATGGTATTTGATGAAAGAGCCCCCCTGTTTCACCGAATCCTTCACCAAAAACAAAACTGAAACAGTTATGCCAATCTCTTTGTTTTTTTGGCTCACCACATATTTCTTGATAAAACAAAGTTCTAGCTATCATTAACGAGACATCTTGTAAATTCCACCCTATTATTCTTCCGACCGAAAGATTCCAATCAAGAGAATACGGATTATCAGAAGGCAGACCTTTTTCAGGTAATCCCTGCTGGGAGGGGCCATAGTAATACATAGGTATCATGTTGGTTCCTCCTAGTATTGCAAGCCAAGCAGGGCCATTTAGATAGCTATTAAACATATTATGATTATCTAGTAATGATAAAGAATTTTCAAGTTGCTCTATTGTATAATTTACCTTTTCATTTGTGAAATTATGTAGACTTTCATTATACCATGGGCCTGTGCCAGAGCCACTAGCTGCAATTGTATACTCATCGCTTGTTATTTCAAAACTAGAATCAGCTACAATTATTCCCCCATGAGCACTTGTAAGATATGGAGCTATAATAGAAAGCTTTGGAATAAGAGGCATATGTGGTTGTTTAAGTGTAGAGATATTGATAGAAATTTCAAAGTCAGTGTCCACAAAAGAGAATCCACGCTGAGTAAAATATCCACCTTTTATACCATTATAAAATTTTACAACAAGTGTATAATTACCAGATGCATTGCATGTCAATGTCTCCAGATATGTTTCTCCGATTTCATAGGCAAGGCTATTTGAATAGGAGACAATGTTACCCTTTGGATCATATAGATACATGTAGATGATAGGATTAATAAAATTGTGTTTATCCAATATTTTTCCATTGATATTTACATTATTGATACCGTTTGGAATGCTTAGATTGTATTGTTTAATTCCTGTGCCATTAAGGTTAATTTCTTTTCCTAAAATTATTAGCTTAATGTTTCTAATATGATCGATAAATGTTGAATTATTGTAATCAATAATATAAGGAGGAACAGTATCTGAAGGATTTGTTAAAGTGATATAGTCGATACCATTAAACTGGTTCTTGATAGTAGTTATAATAGTGTTTTGTATAGCTTCTTTAGTTTCAAGAGAAGTAATAGTAATATTTGGAAATGCTAATTGAATATCTCCGATAACATAGACATTTGTGACATTAAGTGCATTGCAGACAGTTTGAAGCTCAATTTGATTATTATCATAGATAAGGACAGGGATATCAAGATAGCTAGCTAAAGGACTTGCCATGAGACTTAGCTCATATGCATCCTCGGTATCATATGGTATTATTAGGACAGATGAGGCCTGTGTAAATACATGTGTTGCGGCATTTATAGCAACAGTTGGTGGACTACCTAATAGCTCTATTGTATCATATTTACAGTCTAGTTCTTCACCAATTACTAGAAGTTTCTTATCGTTTGTTTCTAGATATTGATCGAGGAATATCTCTTGATTGTCTGTAAGTTTTTGATTATGCTTAACAAGCAATGGAAGTAACCCTGTTGAGTTATTATCAATATTATACCAGCAGGCTATATATGAACCAATTAGTCCAAAAAAAGGATTAGTATCAGGAATAATAATTACATCTTCGATTATTTTTCGTAATGAACTAAAAAGGGATATCTCATGTGAACTAAGATTATATTCTTTTACATTTTCTGCATAAATTGTAGTTGGAATAATTATGATGGCAATTAAACAAAGTGCAAATATTTTATTCATTATATATAATTACAAATACTGATGCATTAAAAATCTTTTCGATAGTCAATTATAACAATATGAATGCAATAAATCTCCCTGAATATTTTCTAATACTTTCAATGAACTCTCATTCATTTTTTTAATATAGGACGTAAATGCAAATATTCTTTTTAAGGGAGGCTAAAAAATGAAAAAAACCAATCTCTCAATCCAATCTATCGAAAAATCTGATTTTCAAATTGCAAAAGAGATAATAAAACCAGATATAGTAGTAAATTCAGGAATAAAAGAAATAGATAATCTAACAGGTGGTTTCAAACGAGGAGAAATAACATACATCGATGGAGATAGTAGCCTGATTTCAAGGATACCAGATCAAATCTGTGTAAACACCTATAGAACATTTCATAATGATATTATTTACATTGACGCTGGGGTGTGTGTAGATCCATATAGAATTGCACAGTATGCAAGAAAAATAGAAGTCTCTCAAAGAGAAGTTCTTGAGCGTGTACACATAAGCAGAGCCTTCACAGTCTATCAACTCGCAACACTAATACAGGATAGGCTAGAGCAGGCAATAAAAAGATACAAACCACAGACATTAATAATCGGCAGACTCCCAATTTTTTATCTTGATTCAGATGTGGAATCAAAAGAAGCCCAAACATTGTTGAGAGCTAATTTGCATAAAATCAAGGAGCTTACTAAGAAGTACAATCTAATAACTATTTTTACAAACCTTGACAAAAAAATGCTGTCAAGTAATAGAAATGTTCGTAAAATCATATATAGCAATGTAGACGAAGTTGTTTTAATGAAGGAATTAGAGCTTGCAACTCGTGTAGAACTTGTAAAAAGACAAGAAAACATAGTGATTCTCCATCTGGCAGAGGGTCAATTACGCTTACAAGAATTTGGGATGGTGATATAACTGGGGCGTACAGTTCCAACATTTAGAAACATAGTAGAATCCTTTGGCTGGGAATGGAATGATTTCAAAAGAGCACTAAGAACCATTGACCGTGAAGCCTTCGAAGAACTCATGAACCACGCACGTCGACATGCATCAGCCGGTAGCAACATGAGTAATCCAAATCCATTTGAACCTGTGGTTATGAGCATTTTGGTTGAACATGAAAAAACACTGAGAAAGCTTAGAGAACATGTCGAAAGGGAGCATAATTGATGTTTATCCGGACAAAAAGAAAAACGCGATGATTACATGGCTAGTAGATAATGGTAAATCCGTGAAGATAGAGGACAAGTATACGCCTAGCTTTTATGTGTATGCACAACGTGAGGATCTTTACACCTTAGTAGGGCTTCTAAGAGATTTACCACAAGTAGAAAACCTTAATTTTACCTCTAAAAAAACAGCTCTAGGATCAAATAAAAAAAGATTTGTACTAGAAGTATTTCCAAAAAATATCGGTTTAATTAGCAAGCTTTCTGAAATAGTTGACTCTTGGGGTGGTTACTATCGTTATCAGCTCTTCAATGTAGATATACGCCTACCAACTAGATATCTACAAGATAAAGAGGTATTCTGTAATGCATTGGTTAAGTGGGATGGAAAAAATTTCATTCATGAAGATTCACAATGGGCTATTGATTACATTATGCCTTCCTATAAGATAGCACATTTTGATGTTCAACGTAAAGCAAAGAGTAGAATAATGTCTTTTAACGACCCTATAAAAACTATCAGAGTGGATAATCATGTCATATCTGAGGAAAACGAAGTTGACACAATCTTTAATGCAGTGAAGTGTTTACAGCAAGTTGATCCAGATATTATCTACACGCATAAGGGCGATAGCGTTCTTTTTCCATATCTTTATCATCGTGCAAACATACATAATATACAAAATTTGTTGAATCTTGGTAGGGATAAATGTAAGCGTTTACGCCCTACAAAGCAAGCTAAATCATATTTCAGTTATGGCCAAATCGTTTATCGGCCTGCTTTTTACACACTTCCTGGCAGAGCCCATCTTGATACATATAATTCTTTTATGTATGGCGAGAGCGGTCTTCATGGGCTTATAGACATATCCAGATGTTCTAACATTCCTTTGCAGGTTCTATCACGTGTTGGACCTGGTACAGCAATCAGTCAGATACAGGTAAACAAAGCCAGAGATAAGGGTTATATTATTCCATGGAAAAAAAATAGACCCGAAGATTGGAAAACTGCAATGAGCCTTTTAGTATCTGATCGTGGAGGGCTTATTCTTGACCCTATTGTTGGTTTACATGAAGATATAATTGAACTAGATTTTGCTTCTCTCTACCCTAACATCATGCTAAAGTATAATATCAGTCCTGAGACAATGCTATGTAGCTGCTGCAGAGCTGTTCCCCATTTTATTGTTCCACAGTTAGGTTATCATATCTGCAGTCTTCAAAAAGGTCTCTTACCTGAGGTACTTGAACCAATACTTTCCAGAAGGTTTTGCTACAAGGCACGATCTAAAAATAAAAAATACGACAAAGAACTATTCAAGGAATTACAGCAAGCTTGGAAATGGGTTCTACTGGTCTGTTTTGGTTACACAGGTTATCGTAATGCTCGCTATGGCCGTATTGAGTGCTATGAAAGTATCACTGCTTTTAGCCGTGATATTATTTTAAGTGCGGTAGAGGTTGTTCAAAACGCAGGATATGAAGTGATTCATGGCATCATTGATTCATTATGGGTCAAACCTCAAAATGGTTGTGTGAAACCAAATCAGCTTTCCAGAATGATTAGTAATCATACTGGTATACGTATGGATGTAGAGGGACATTACAAATGGATTGTTTTCTTGCCTAGTAAGAATACTGGTGTTGGTGCTCTAAACCGCTATTACGGCCTGTTTGATAATGGTGAAATCAAGGTTCGGGGTGTAGAAATACGGCAGAAAAACTCTCCGTTATTTTTAAAAAACATGCAAAATGACATGCTAAACGTTTTATCAAAAGCAATTAATGCAAAAGAGTTCCTAGATTTAATACCAGAAGCTATAGATGTCACACAAGATTGCGCAACAAGAGTCATAAACCTGGAAGTCGAACATAAAAATCTACTTATTAAGACATGCGTATCTAGAGATATTTCAGAATACAAGGTTGACACATTGGTTAAATCAGCACTTTTTCAACTTAGATATTCAGGTGTTCAACCTGAACCTGGACAGTCTGTTCGTTATGTCGTTTGTGATGAAAGCTCACGTAAACCCAGAGAACGTGTTTGTATAGCTGAGATGCTTGATAGTTGCGACAAGATTGATGTTGATTTTTACCTCCGCCAAATAGCACAGTATGGAGAAAGCATTCTAGTACCATTTGGTTTTACACTAGAGAAACTCTTTGACATGCTGCAAAAAATAAAGATTAGGGAGCATTTGAATGTCTCTGTTTTACCAGGAATCAGAACTCATCAAACCAGTTTCTGATTATTTTAGAAACAAAGGATATAAAGTTAGATATGAGATTAGAATAGGATTCTGCCGGGCAGATATAGTAGCATTTAAGGATGATAAAACAACAGCTGTAGAACTCAAACTTCGGGATTGGAAAAAAGCAATTATTCAAGCTAAAAATTACCAACTAGGTTCAAATTTTGTATATCTTGCTATACCATTATCAAGAGCCTACAACATTCTACGTAAGGCAGAGCATTATCTTAAGAAAGAAGGAATTGGCCTTTTGATAGTAAATGAGAAAACATTTGATGTTAGAAAATATATAAATGCAAAACGTTCGAAAAAACAAATTGGTGATATATCATTTGAAACCATAAACAAGGGAATGTTTAAGGTTTCAAAATATAAGTTTTTATAAACTTTAATATATTTAGGTAAAATCCTTCGAGGAAAGCATATGTGCTATAGATATAGTGTTCCAGGTCCAGATGTTGTTAAAGAAACATTTCAAGTAAAATTAGGAGCTTCCTTTGAAAAAAGATACCATGTTGGTGCTTTTGAAAACGTTAAATTACCAGTTATTACCAATGAAAATCCAAAACAAGTGGATCTCTTCAGTTGGGGTCTTGTACCTTTTTGGGTAAAGGATGAAAAAACCGCCAAAGACATTAGGGAAAGGACCGTAAATGCCAGATCTGAAACCATTTTTGAAAAACCGGCATTTAGAGGTTCTGCTGGACGGAAACACTGTCTAGTAATTGCTGATGGTTTCTTTGAATGGAGATATTATCAAGGAATAAATTATCCATACTATATCAAATTAAAAGATCGAAAAGCTTTTGTTATGGCCGGTCTTTGGGATTGTTGGATTAATAAAAATACAGAAGAAAAAGTCTATTCATATACTATTATTACTACAGTAGCAAATCCACTTATGGCAAAAATTCATAATAAAAAGAAAAGAATGCCCGCAATTTTAAATAAAGATGACGAAAGAAAATGGATTAATAACGATATAGATAAAAATACGGCAATGAACCTTTTAAAACCTTTTAATGAAAAGGAAATGGAGGCGTATACAATTTCAAAGTTAATTACAGCTAAAGGTGAAAATCCTAATGTACCTGCTGTATCGAAACCCTTTCAATATAATAATCTTGAACCGTTGCCAAGCCAAAGTAGTCTTTTTTAATAATTTTACAAACTATTCTATGAACACCTATTTATCTTTAACTCGAGGTCATAAAAATTATTCAATATCTATTGAGGGATCGTCTTTTAAATCATGACTTGTTGCATTTTCCAATTCTATTGCCTCTTGTTTTACAAAATCAAGTATTCCTAAAATTGAAAAAATACCAAGTTTTTTTATATATTTTCGGCAACAGTTCATTAGATCTCTGTGAAGCTCAATTTCATAATTTTTATATTCCTCAGGTGTTTTTTGAGTAGTTTCTCCTGAAATCATATTCATCTCCACATTCTGTATCTATTTTTGTTTAAAATCCTTTTTCAAAAAAATCAAAAAATTTCTTAGATAAGAAACAATTCACAAATATTGACTATAATGAAGATTACTCCAAAGTCACTATACCAAATTCTTTTCAAGCATTTTGGAAAATTAAATTGGTGGCCAACAGATTACGATTATCATAAAAAAACTGGTAGTGATCCAAGATTTGAGGTAATTGTTGGAGCAATATTAACACAAAATGCAGCTTGGTTAAATGTGGAAAAAGCACTTGAAAATCTAAAATCTAAGACATTATTGGATATAAAAACAATTTCAAAAATAGATATAAAATTATTACAAAAAATGGTAAAACCAACAGGATTTTTTAACCAAAAGGCAAAACGTGTAAAAAATCTTGCAGAATATCTAGAAAGTAATTATACAGGCAATCTAGACTCTTTTTTTAAAAGAAACTTGAAAGAAATAAGAGAAGAATTACTTATGTTAAATGGAATAGGACCTGAAACTGCTGATTCTATTTTACTATATGCCGGAAATCAACCAATATTTGTCGTTGATGCATATACCAAAAGGATATGTAAAAGACTGCCGATTGATATAAATCCAACATATGATGAGATACAAAATTTCTTTCAAGATGATTTATCAAAAAAATACAAAAAAAACGAGATATTAAAGATATATAATGAGCTACATGCATTAATTGTAATACATGCAAAAACTTATTGCAAGAGCAAACCAAATTGTATCAAATGTCCCCTAAAAGTTTATTGCAAACATGCAAAAGAATTAACTCAATAAATCCTTTACTTTATCACTTGCAACCTCTGCAGGAATATCAGGAAGTGATATAAGCTGTGTAGTACCTAGATGACCTTTTCCAGAAAGTTTGATTGTGATAAAACCAGCACTTTCAATTTCCTTTAAATAATTCCAAAACATGGTATGGGTTCTAGGTTTTTCATTATACTCTTCACAGGTAATTGTATAAGTTTTTTCGGCTTCACCCGTACTGACATATGCAGTCCCATCTCTTTTTAGTCTCTTAGCAATCGAATAGAGAGCAATAAGCTGATGACGATTTAAATTTTTCAGTTTTGTTTCAGTAACAACAGAGTATGTTTCAGCTTTAGCAGCACGAACATGTTCAGGTGTAACCATTTCAACATGCTGATGATCTGCAGCAATACCTGCCTTCCACAAAAGCTCAATAGCAAATCGTGCATCTCCCCATTCAGATGCAATATCTGCAATTAAATCTACGGAATCATCATTAACGACATTATTATGAAATGCCAAATTTATACGTTGTCTAACAATACCAAACAATTCATCACGCGTGTATTTATCTAATAACAAAACGTTGCTCCTTTTAAAAGTACTAAGAGCAGAGGAATCTAACATTGGAATAACATCTTTCTGAGAAACAATTAAAAGAGAAATAGGAACTTTATCCTTATAGGATTCATCTGAAAAACGAGTGAGATTATAAATGAGGTCTGAACTACTTTTTTTAAGAAGCGCATCAACCTCATCAAGAACTACTAGTAACTGAGCTTCTCTTTTTTGAAGCTGTTTTCGAAGAACTTCTAACATTTCCTGAACAGAAAAGCCTCTATCCGGAAAACGAGAATCAAAATGATTTAAAATGCCAAGTAGAGCCATTGCATCAGTAGATCGTTTTCTACAATTAATATGAACATATTCAATAATAGAACCCTGCTTGCGTGCTAGATTTTTAATAGAATTACAAAACTTTTTCGCTATTACTGTCTTTCCTGTACCAACCGGACCTCTAATGACAACATTTTGTGGGATACGAGAAAGCAATGGTTTGAACATTTGAGCAAGAAAACGAAGTTGTTCTTCTCTATGCAGAAGTTCCTCGGGTACATAATCAAAATCAAGAGGATTTAAATCTTTTATAACAGATGATGACATTAGTTCATCTTCTATAATATTACTCATTAATACCGGTAATATCATGTCTTTCATAAAACGTTATCTCCTAAATTATACTTTTAAAAGGATTATTTTAGAGTAAAAATTATAGACCACAAAGCTATACGCGCTTTATATGGGGAATTTCTTAAATTCAAATGACTCTTTAGAATTTGTAAAAGATGAATTTAGAAAATATTATAAGGATAATAGTGTCGAACTTCCAGATCGTTTCGGCCGAAGAGAATTTGCATTTGTATTATTTGGCGGAAAAGGAATAATAAGGCATCTTGGTTTTGAAAAAATAAATCAATTTACAGATTTCTTAAAAGAAAAAACCCCGGGAGATATTTATTATTCATCTGCATACTATCAAATACCTGATGCTCCCACAATGCAAGAAAAAAATTGGATGGGTGCGGAACTTATTTTTGATTTAGACTCAGATCATCTTCCTAATGCTGAAAAATTAGATTACACACAACAATTAAAAATGGTAAAAAAAGAATTTTTCAAACTAGTTGATGATTTTTTATTAAATGATTTTGGATTTGATGAGAAATACATTGAGCTTTACTTTAGTGGTGGGCGAGGGTACCATTGCCATGTAAAAGATCCTAAAATACTAAATATAGATAGTAGTGAAAGAAGAGAGATTATCGATTATATCACTGGGAGGGATCTAAAGGATTCATTGGTTTTTCATGAGCAAGTAACTGATAGAAAAAGCTATGGGAATAGAAGCTTTCCAAGTGGAAAAACACTAAAAATGCCAAGGCCTGATGAGCCTGGATGGCGAGGAAGGGTAAGTAGAGGCATAATAGAAATGGTTAATGAGATTAAAAAAAGCGATGACCCTATTGAGAAACTAAAGGAATATGGAGTGAAAAAAAGTGATGCTGAAAAACTTCTAGATGATCTTTCAGAGGAAAGGATAAAAAGAATTAAAGAAGGGCGATTAGACCAATCAAAAACAATACGTAAGTTTTTTCTAAATAGTGCTTTAAGAAAAACTGCTGTATCAATGTCTGCTGGAGAAACAGATGAACCTGTAACATGTGATGTAAAACGTCTTATAAGACTTCCAGCATCATTACATAGAAAAACAGGATTTAAAGTGGAAAAAATAACACTCGAAACCTTAATGGAATTTGATCCATTAAGAGATGCTGTTGTATTACCAGACAATCCTGTTAAAATTGAATTAAATCAACCATTTGGTATTACAATTAAGAAAGAGGAGTTTAATCTAAAACAGGGAATCCAGGAACTCCCAACTTATTTAGCTGTTTTTTTAATTGGAAGAAAAAAGGCAAAAATTATTCTATAAAAAAATGATGTAATGGATGCGGAAAAAATGGAAGAAGATGATATTAATTATAGAATTCTTAGAGAAATCCAGCAGATGGAAAAAAATTCACCAATACTATCAGAGTTAAAATCTGCCTTTTATTTGGAAATATCAGAATACCTAGAGGAGCTTACAGATAGGCTTCAAAATGAATCTTCCTCACAGAAACAAACACTGTTAAAGGAAGAAATTCAAAATATTCAAAAAATCGCAATAAATATTTATGAACTAAGAGAAAAAAAAATATTATTTGCAGCAATTTCGAAGGCTCGCGGGGGAAATCCAGATATTAAAAACATGATAAATATTGAAAAAAATCTTTTTGATTCCATACTAAATGTATTAAAGACAACACGTATAAAATTCTTAAAAAAGCAATCGATTGAAAAAAAAAACATTGAGCCTAAAGAAGAGCCTGCCAAACCCACAAACCCAGAAGAAATACAAAAAAATTCAAATCCTGTTATAAGAGTAACTGAAGATATGCCTGAGTTCATTGGAACAAATGAAAAAAAGTATAATCTAAGAAAAAATGATATATTATCTTTACCAGATGATATGTGTGAAATGTTATATAGGAGAGGAGTTGTTAAAAAGATAAACAATTAGCTTACATTTTTATATTACCTGCTTATTACATTTCAACTCTAAAATTATATCAAGGGAGTTATATATGCAAAAACCAAGAAAAATCAAGACATACTGTCCTTCATGCAAAAAACATACTTTCCACAATGTAGAAAAAGTAAAAAAGAGAAAAGCTAGCGAATTAAAACAAGGTCAAAGAAGATTTCGCCGTGTAACGGCAGGTTACAGGGGCTTTCCTAGACCAAAACCAGAAGGTCGAGAAAAAACTAGCAGAAGAATAGCATTAAAACTAACATGTTCAGAATGCAAAAAGAGTTACCAGCCTCCAACACAAAGGGCAAAAAAATTTGATATAGGTGAATAAAGTATGATAAAACCTGAAAGTAAATTTATAAAGGTAAGATGTAAAGACTGCGAAAATGAACAAGTTCTTTTTAATAAAGCAAGCACGGTAGTATCTTGCCATATTTGCGGAAGTAAATTAGCAATACCTGCTGGTGGAAAAGCAATAATAAAAGGAGAAATTTTAGAAATAATTGAGTAAATAAAGGTTTTTTATAATGATTAAAAAAGAGTACCCCGAAGAAGGAGAACTTATTGTTGGTACTGTTGTAAAAGTCCAAAATTTTGGAGCATTTATTGCACTTGAGGAGTATCCTGGAAAAGAGGGATTTATCCATATAGCAGAGATTGCTACAGGCTGGGTTAAAAGGATTCGGAATCATATAAAAGAAAAACAAAAAGTTGTTTGTAAGGTAATGCATATTGATAGTGCAAAAGATCATGTTGATTTGTCTTTAAAAAGAGTAAATGAACATCAAAAAAGAGATAAAATACAGTTATGGAAAAATTCCCAAAAAGCAGAGAAACTTCTTGAAATGGTTGCAAAGCAAATTGATAAAACTCTTGATCAATGTTACAAAGAGTTTGCTAATGATTTAATCAAAAAATATGTTACATTATATGCAGCCTTTGAAGAAGTAGCATATGATGTTGAAACTTTGAAAAAGGATGGATTTACTGGAGAGTGGTTTAAAGCTTTTGAAGGAGTAGCAAAGACAAATATATCCATTCCTTTCGTTGACATAAAGGGTTATATTAACGTTACATCATGGCTTCCAGATGGAATATATCATATTCGGAACATATTAAAGGATGCAGAAAAAAGTGATTTTGAAGATGTTGAAATTAAGATTAAGTACATTGGTGCACCACAATATATACTCACAGTTAAAGCTCCTGATTATAAAATTGCAGAAGAAGAAATGAAGAAAGCTGTTGAGAAAATTAAAGAATCAATAAAGAAATATAATGGAGATTGCGAATTTCATCGAAAGTTAGAGGAGTAAATGTCAAATTTGTTTTATTGTAATAATTGTAAAAATTATACCTTAAATGAAATATGTGATATCTGTAAAATAAAAACAATATCTAAAAATCCACCAAAATTTTCTCCACAAGATCATTATGGTAAATACAGGAGGAAATTAAAAAAATTACAAAAAGGTGAATGAAATGGATTATGTAACTGTAAGATATGTATCAAAAAAACCTAAGCTTAACAATCCAATCCTAGTAGAGGGATTACCAGGAATTGGAAACGTAGGAAAACTTGCGGTAGAACATTTAATAGACAGTGTAAATGCAAAAAAATTTGCAGAACTATATAGCAAAGATTTTCCACCCCAGGTTTTTATCAACACTGATGGAACAATTACCCTTGTTAACAATGAATTTTATTGTTGGAAAGCAAAAAATAGAGGACAGAGAGATCTAATATTACTAACGGGTGATTATCAAGGTCTTTCCTCACAGGGACAATATGAGCTTGTTGAAAAGATACTAGATATTGCTGAGGAGTTTGGAGTTAAAGAAATGTATACATTAGGTGGATATGGCTTAGGTCATGATATCAAGGAGCCAAAAGTACTTTGTGCAACAACTGATAAACACCTTGTAAAAACAATGAAAAAATATGGAGCAGTATTTAAGAAAAACGAACCAGGTGGAGGTATTGTTGGAGCCAGTGGTTTACTTCTGGGTCTTGGAAAAATGAGGGGATTACAAGGAACATGCTTTATGGGAGAGACACCTGGTTATCTAGTAGATCCAAAAAGTGCAAAAGCAGTTCTAAAAATTCTTATGAAGATAACGAAGATAGATTTAAACCTAGCAGCGCTAGAGAAAAAGGCAAAAGAAATAGAGCATATTGCACATCAGCTGAAAGAAATGGAAGGTCTTTCAAAGGATAAATCAGAAGAGCTCAAATACATTGGATAATTTAAGCATAAAAATAACTGCTCTATCTAGTAAATACTTATGAAATATGTGTTTCTAATCATAAAAGGACTTAACACTTTCATTCTTTTCTCTGTTACATTCCACCTTTTTTATGATATACCAAAAGACTTGTGACATACCCAGCAATACGATTCCGCAGGATTTTACCTTGAACCTCAATTAGCTCTGATAGCTTCTTATTATGTTGAAAATCACCAGCAACAAATTCATCTGGATAATTTTTGCTAAGTTATTTAGCAATACATTTTATACCAGTTGGTCTCTTATTTTCCATCCTTGTCACCATCTACTGTAAAGAAAAGACGATACTCTAGTGGAGAAGTCCTAAAGAAATAAGCTCTTCTAATAACTTCTCCACTGCTTTTGATACATCTTCTGTACTTCTAGCACCAGCACAAACTATTTTACCAGAGCTAAAGAGCAGCATAGCTACCTTAGGCTCTTTTATCCGATAAACAAGCCCGGGGAACTGCTCAGGCTCATATTCCACGTTTTCCAAGCCCAGACCCTGAGCTACTTCATTGAGATTAAGCTCGCCTCCTAATTCAGCCGTAGCTACTATATTTTGAACAATTATCTTTGGATTATTATAAACCTCTACGCCTAATTTTTTGAGTTTATCTGATATAATATCTACTGTTTTACGCACGTCCTCAACATTCTTCGCACCAGTACAATTAGCTTTACCACTTCTAAAAAGAAGTGTAGCTGTTTTTGGGTCACTTAACCTGTAAACCAATCCTGGGAACTGTTCTGGTTCATATTCTGCTTCTTCTAATGATTGTGCTATCATATCCAGGTCTAACTTTTCTGCGAATGTTGCAGATGCTACAATGTTTTGTACTTTTATCTCTATCATATAGTATTACCTTCCATTAAATAGTGCAATATCACAGTGTTTAGGTGGATAAACCAAGAACAAGTATACCTATTAAAATAGTTTTCTCATTTTATGCTGGTTAAACAACCTGTTTTTCAAAATCTTTTTTATACTATCCACGTGGAGTTGGTTTTTTAAAGAAAAAGATGTTATTAAAATTGATTAAAGGGGAGTTAAATGACTAGAAAAAAAGAAAAGGAGAAGCAAAAACGATACATTGGTAAAGGCATGGATATAGGCCATCTTAATGAGGTATCAAAAAAGAAAGGAAAAAGACGTATAAGGAAACCTAAAATGCCGGCTCGTATTAAAAGCACGCCACGGTCAAGACAAAAGTAAATAGAATCGCCTAAAATCTGCTATCCCAACCGATGCAGAGCATCGGGGCATTACGCAGATTTTCAAGACGGCGATTCTTCATCAACTGATGTTAATGGAAATTCATACAATTTCATCTGTTTCTTTGAAACACC
>DAOVGR010000085.1 GCA_030672305.1 Thermoplasmatales archaeon
CTCCAAGACCTTTCACTTTTTTATACTGTTCTTCTAGAATAAAACGGTTAAAACTCATCATCCATCACTCCTTATACAACAGGAATGATTTAAGAACATAAAGAGGTTTCTATGAGGGGTTTTTCAAAACCCTCTATATTAAATGAGTATACTTTCTGTTTCAGTATAGTAAAAGAAATCCATTGCAATATGTAGAATAATTGACCATAAACCCATAATCCATATAGGTTTTCTTTTTGGATTAACTAGATATATTATTAAAAGAGCAGCAATAGCTATTGGAATAAGTGCAACATGGATAAATTTATGATAATACATAGCTGTACATCTTGAAAAGATATGCATGGTATAATGTATTCCTAAAGAGAAATCAGGTATTAAGCTAAATGATAAGCAGACAAATGCGAGAATTAATAACTTCTTGGTTTTATTTTCGATATCAAAGTAGCTTCTATAGTAATATCTACCAATGATAAACATTGCACATCCTGCTATTACATGAGGTATAATTCCAGGCATGCTGTTCAATCTATAATACCTGTTCCTTTAAATAATATTTACCTCTATCTTGTATTTTGTTAAAATATTGAAGTTATTTATGAAAAAGTACTGATAACTTTTTGACATCAGATAAATTAATATTAACTTATTTATCATTCTCCTAGATGAAATAATTATAATCAAATAAAATGTTATAGATACTATTATAATAATAAATAAAATTAGATTAATTCCCATTAATAGAAAAGTTCTGCACAATACCTTCTGAATCACGAATATTTAAAAGACCTCACCTACTCTGTCATCATTAAAAACCATGTGGGAGATATTACCAAATCTACATGGAAACATCAAAGGCGTAGTAGCTAATACATTAGAGATCTTTGGAAGATTAGATATACGTTTATCCATAAATAGGTTGTTTAATAGATTCTATTGAATATTTGCCCTGATACATTTTTGTAATCCTCATCTAATGTGTATTTTTCTGTATGTGTAGTATACAATAAGAATGCTAGTAATAGCATACTCTTTGCTCAGAAAATATAATAGTGTTGGAAATAGAGCGAATCTGCTTATATTCATCTGATACGGCGAGCCTCACTTAATATGTACTAGGATGGCTTTTTTTATATAATGGTTCATTTAACCAGTTAGCTCTACAGCTAGTCCCTTTATTGTATCGCATGCTATTAAAAGTGATAAAAATAAAAAATTGTTTAAAGTTCCAAACATATAGATTAAAAAGTGGGATTTCATAGACCATTTGTTATATATTAATGCGTTGTACGTTGTTACTCTTTTGCAGAATTCATGATTGGGGGCCCGTATGTTCATTATCAAAAATTTAAGATTCAAAACAGAGTTTCTTTAGTATTTAAATAAATTCAATTTAATTTATAATATAGAAAACTATAAAAATCAATAAAACGTTATTTATATATATATTTATATTTAATTAAGAAGATGGAAACATATGAAAAAAATTATATCTGTAGGAATAATGTTCATTATCGTACTTTTAGGATTGTATAATACATCAGCAATCGAGATGGATTATGATTGCTGTTCACTTATTAAATTGCCATCTGACTTTGTGACAATGGTTATTGGTCCTGGCACTGACAGTCACTTTATTATGACTCTTTCTAACGTCCCACCAGGTTATGATGTTTCAAATGGTGATTATCCCGCCTGGTGTAACCAAAGAGGTGTTAAAATGAGTTATGGTGTTCTTCGTTGTATTACCTTTTATTGCAGTTACGATCCTAATTTGCCTGAAGTCTGGCAGGATGATGATTGGGATAAGGTCAATTATGTTATAAACCATAAACATGGAGAGATGATGGATGTCCAGGAAGCAATATGGTACTTCACAGGAGATAGACCAGCAGAAGGTCCTTTGGCAAAGGAGATGATAGAAGAAGCCAATAGGAGTGGCGAAGGTTTTTGTCCTAAACCAGGAGAAGCTATGATAGTCATTGTAGATAGTGGACAGAATCTTAGTCCTGTTGTTCAGCGCAGCATAATTGAGGTAACCGTACCTATTGAAGGTGATAACGGGGGAGTAAATCCTCCAAACGATGAGAACAGTAGAAGAGGTAATAAACCAAGTAGCATAAAGCCTAATAAACCTCCAATCCCAGATTTATCAGTAGGTGAACCCTATATAGGATTTATTGATGAAAATATTACATTCAACGCTTCACATAGTTGGGATCCTGATGATTATATAATATCATGGAGTTGGGATTTTGATGATGGAAGCATTGATGAAGGTGAAATAATCAATCACAGTTACTCCTCTTCAGGTAAATATACTGTTGTTTTAACAGTAAGAGATATGAAAGGATCTACAAGTAAAGCTAATACAACTGCAATTATAATTCATCCAAACCGTCCTCCCTCAAATCCTGAAATTATTGGTCCATCAAAAGGTTTTATTGATAACGAATATTCATTTAATATTGTTTCAACTGATAATGATAACGATAAAATAAAGTATACTATTGATTGGGGTGATAGAACATTAAATGTTAGTGATTTTCTACCAGCAGGTATCAAATTCAATATAACACATATATGGAAAGAGTCAGGTAACTACACAGTAAATGTAACAGCAGATGATAATCTAACAATTTTGACTGATGAGTTTGCAATTACAATAGACGAACCCAAAGAACCTAATGTGCCAGAAGAAAGTAATATTGCCTTAGTTATTATTCTGATATTAGTATTGCTTTTGCTGATATTATTTTTAATACTTGCTAAAAGACAAAAGAAAAAAAAGGAAAAAACCAAAGAAGAAAAATAAAAACTCTTTTCTTTTTTTTCTAATCTGTTCAACCAAAGTGAGTAAAAATCCCTTATTTTTTTCTTCAGTTGACATCTATCAATATATATTTTCCTTTATATGCACTTATGAATTTTATATTTGCTTTCTCTATATAATCTTCACCTGAAATATATCCTTCTGTTGGTTGTGGAAATAAAAGAAATGCGAGTCTAAATGATCCAGTTCTTTTTATCATAAATGAATAATTCTGCTCCCATTGTGTTGATTGTTCGGTATGTTCAAGTGTTTTTGTTATTTTATCTAAAAACCAGAGGTTATGGATTGTGGTAATGTTTTCCTTTAATATTTCATTGTATGAAATAGATTGATTAACAAGCCAAATCTCAATGGTGTATTCAACTGTTTTATATTCATGGTTTACTATGCCAGTAATTCCTGTGACATTTTCACCAATGATTATGTTTCTGTAATATGTTTCATTTGTTCCATTAGGACCCTGTAGATAGAATTTGCTAAATGGTACATCAATCCATAGATGTAGTTCTCTATATGCGCTATTAAATTTTTCTTCTACAATATCTTTGTAATCTTTGTTTATCAAATACGTATCTGTAGGTGTTGTAAATAATAGAAATACAAGTTTAAATGAACCATTTTGGGTTATAGGAACTGAAAATTTTTCTTCCCATTGCGGTGTCCATGATTGTCCAAGATCCTTTGAAAAATGATCAAGTGTTGTTGTTATTTTATCTACAAACCACATGTGATGTATAAAAATATAGTTCTTTTGTTCTGTTTCATTATATGTACTTGTTTGATTGACCAACCAGATTTCAACAGTATAGTTTACTGTTCTATATTCATGATTTACAATTCCAATTATTCCCTCAGCGTTTTCCCCAACGTCCATGTTGTGTGTGTAGTTTCCTGCAGATTTATCAGAACTTAAGAGGTAGAATTCAGTAAATTGCTCACCTATATTTGGAGTTATTGCAAGGTATATGAGTGAACTGACTGCGATGATAATTAATGCTATGAGGAGGATACTAAGGACATTATTTAGCTTGCTTTCTGATTTTGGTAATGATAGATTATAAGTTATAGTAAATCTTTTGTCTGGATTAGTCATAATCCATCTATAAATTGCTATAAATCCACAAACAATTATTAAGATAAACATGGAGAAAAGAATAGGTACAAGTCGTATTCCCCAAGGTGTATAGTTTAGACCTAAACCAATTAGTGAAACAATAGCGATTGATAGACCAAAGCTGAGTGTAATCCTTTCCAAAGTATTTATTCCTCCATCTGTGTCACTTGTTGGAAATAGAATAAATACAATGATGTATCCTGTTATGAAAAGAATAAAGGGTATGGCTAGAATGATTCGTATTGTTCCTTCTAAATTTAATAATGCTATGGGTAATAGTATGATGCTCCATAACATACATAGAAGAATATCTATTGGATATTTTTTAAATGAGATTTTCATTTTGATTTTAGACAGATGATTTAAATGTTTATAATTTTTTGTCCTATAACCACAAGGAGAACTAAAAGAAAGAATGAAATGAGGATGTTTATCCTACTTCTAAGACGAAGGGAAATAGACTCATCTGTGAATTCTTTTATTACTAATAGCCCTAAAAATATTAAAATAAAGAACGTTTCAATATCTAGTCCAGTTATAAAAAATATCAGTAGTATCCATGTAATTATACCTATAGTTATATGTGGACCCCTGATGATATTTATCTTACTTTCTTCTGTTATCATAAAGATCATGAAGATTGCTATTAATATCAATGTAAAACCTATTTTTATATTTAGAAAGCCAGGGTAGAAAAGGATGCTGATGCCTATTATTATTAGTATTATTTCGATGATATCTGCTATCATGAAAGGTTGATTTATCGAAAAATATGCTCCTCTTTTGCTAGTTTCTTTCGTTTTTCTAATAATATTTACCCTTTTTTTTTCTGCCTTTTTTTGTCTCTTCTCTTCATTAAATTCTACATTCAATTTATTTTTAATTTCTTCACTAAAAGAATCAGATGGTGTCTCTATTTTTTGTTTTTCAGATGGAAATGTAAATTTACCTTTAGTATCACATTTAGGACAATTAATAATTATAGTTTCACCAGGATTGCCCTGAATTTCTATGGGAGTCTCACAATTAGGACATCTAACTGTTTTTTTAATCATATTATATCATCCTTGAGGTCTTCCTGAACTTGTGTATCTTGGTTATATAACTTTTTACTAAAATATATATTTATTCTAAGACATAAGGCAATTTATTAAAGGGAGTTAAATTATTCTTAATATTTAAAGTGAGATGTTTAAAGTAATTTGTAGATTTGAGATATATTGGGATTAATTATTAAGAGTTTGTATAACCTTACGATTTGTTCTTATTTCCACCTTATCTCATTATATCATAATAAATTCAACTTCGCATGAGTTTTCAGTGTTAAATTATTTCACCTGGCTTTTTGTAGAGAAGCGATCATAATTGTTCATTGGTCTTCCAAGTTTTTTGCTTGTTGAAATTTGGATGTTGTTAAATATTTAATCTTTACAATATTATAATCAGATACAGGTGTTCCTTGTGTCTTATGATATCTGGTAAGTGTTTTTTTAATAATTGGATTTAATGGGATGTCCATTGGTTCATTGCTAATTGTTCTGCCCAGTATCATTAAAAGAGTGAGAACAGAATTGGACTAATGTGATAAAAATCACTGTACTTAAGATAAAAGAATTTCGCCTAATTTATAAGATGGGTGATTAAATCATAATAGATAATCCTCAGATAGTTATCAATATGACAGATGCGTTATACGCTCTTGTATTTTCCATATTACTCTTACATAAAATGATTTTGGATAATTATTGGAAAACATCGAAATTTGAATTTACCATTAAAAATATAAGGAAAACCTTTATTGTATTGATTATATCTAGAATCATTATATAAGCTAAACTAATAACTGATGTTCAACTTTCAGGATGGTATAAAGGTAAAATGAAGATATCTATTATTGTAGGTACACGTCCAGAGATAATTAAGATGTCTCCTATTATTCGGGAATGTAAAATGTTGAATCTTAATTATTTTATTTTACATACTGGGCAGCATTATTCTTTTAATATGGACCGTATCTTTTTTAACGAGCTAGAGTTACCTAAACCAAAATATAACCTTGATGTTGGATCTGGTTCTCATGCTGAGCAGACTAGTAATATACTTATTGGTGTAGAAAAAATTTTACTTAAAGAAAATCCAGATATTGTCTTGGTAGAGGGTGATACGAACACTGTACTAGCTGGTGCACTAGCAGCTACTAAATTACATATAAAGATTGGGCATGTGGAAGCGGGTTTGCGTAGTTACGATAGAAATATGCCTGAAGAAATTAATCGTATTTTAACCGATCATTGCTCTGATTATCTTTTTGCTCCTACTGAAAAATCAAAAAATAATTTAATCCGTGAAGATATACCTGCCGAGAAGATAATTGTCACAGGCAATACTATCGTTGATGCTGTTTTCCAAAATTTGCAATTGGCGGATAAAAAAGTAGATATACTGGGGGAATTAGGAGTTAAAAAGTTAGAATATTTTTTAGTTACAACACATCGGCAAGAGAATGTCGATGACAGAATTCGATTTAACGGAATTTTAACTGGTTTAAAAAATATAAATAGTGAATATAATATTCCTGTGATTTATCCTATACATCCACGTTCACTTAAAAAAATGCAAGAATTTAATTTGAATGCAAATGGAATTAAAATAATTGAACCTTTAGATTTTCTTAGGTTTTTACAGTTAGAAAAAAATGCTAAGTTAGTTCTGACTGATTCTGGCGGTGTACAAGAAGAAACATGTATACTTGATACTCCATGTATTACACTTCGGGATACAACTGAGAGACCTGAAACCTTGGATGTTGGATCTAATATTCTCGCAGGTGCATCTCCTAAAAATATTGTAGATTGTGTGTCTCTAATGTGTAATACCAAAAAAGTATGGGATAATCCATTTGGTAATGGAAAAACTGGAGAAACTATTATTAAAATATTGCAGGAGGTGATATCATAAAAATTTGTGTTTTAGGATTAGGATATATTGGATTACCTACATCTTTATTACTTGCAAATGCTGGATATAATGTCGTAGGATTTGATCTAAACAATAAAATCATCGAAAAACTGAAGGATGAAAAGCTTCCTTTTGAGGAGCCCGGATTAGATGAACTTTATAAAAAAGTAAAAAATAATTTTACAGTTAGTACTATCTTAGAATCTTCGGAAGTTTACATAATTGCAGTTCCAACTCCTCTTGAAAAAGAGATGAAAATTGCTGATCTTTCTTATGTACATAATGCGTCTGAGAGAATCTCAAAAGTTTTAAAGGAAGGGCAGATGGTAATTTTAGAGTCTACTGTACCACCAGGAACTTCAAAGAATTTTGTACTTCCTATCTTGCGAAAAGATGAAAAAAAATCTTTTTATTATGCTCACTGTCCAGAAAGGGCGATTCCAGGCAAGACTTTATATGAAATGGTGTATAACCACAGAGTTATTGGATGTATAAATGAGATTTCTATAAAAAAAGTAAAAAAAATTTACGCTTCTTTTGTAAAAGGCAAGATTTATGTTACAAATCCAGAAACCGCTGAGTTTGTTAAGCTGATAGAAAATACTTTTCGTGATATAAACATCGGCCTTGCTAATGAATTTTCTCTAATAGCCGAGGAAATAGGAATAGATATCTGGGAGGCTATTGAATTAGCAAATAAACATCCAAGAGTTAACATCCTTAAACCTGGGCCTGGAGTTGGTGGCCATTGTATTGCAATTGACCCGCTGTTTTTAGCAGAAAAAACTAGTAGGTCCAGAATAGTAACTTTAGCTAGAGATATCAATAATTACATGCCTTTACATGTGGTAAAATTAGTTAAAGAAATTCTTGAAGGCGTTGAAAATCCAACCATAACCATTTTGGGTATAGCCTATAAAGGAAATGTTGATGATGTAAGAGAAAGTCCTGCGTTTAAAATAAAAAAGATTGCTGAGAGTGAAGGAATAAAGGTAAGATTCTATGATCCTCTTGTAAAAGATTGTTCTGAAAATAATTTGAATATTGAAGATGCTACAGAAGATTCTGATTGTCTTGTTTTAGTGACAGATCATGAAATCTTCAAGGAAATAAATCCAAAATCTTTGCCGGTAAGAAACACTAATCTGATTGATACAAGAAATTTTCTTAACCATGACTTATGGCATGCAGCAGGTTATCAAATAAGAATATTAGGAATTGGATTTTTAAATGTGGTTAGATGAAATCTAGAATTCTGATAATTACACAACATTTTCCGCCTGACAAATCTGGCAATTCTTCTAGAATTTATGACTTGTCAATTAATTTGGTAAATTTAGGATGTAGGGTTATGGTTTTATCTCCCCATCCATCTTTTCCTCACGGCAGTTTTAAAAAAAACTGGAAACTTTACTCGTCTAGAAAAATAGATGGGATTGATCTTATTAACATATTTGATTGGCAGCCTAATGGGACTGATCCTTCGTTTTTAAGTAGAATGAGTTACTATCTTCTGTTTCCTCTTCATTCGATATTATGGGTACTTTTAAAGAGAAAGGAATACGATGTTATTGTTACTACGGCTCCGCCAATATTTACTGGGATAACAGGGTATTTTGTAAAAAAAATTACTGGTAAAAAATGGTTTTTTGATATAAGGGATCTTTGGATTAATGCTTCAGTGAGTCTTGGTTTTATCAAGAAAGATAGTCTTTTTGAGAGCGTGAGCAGAAAGTATGAAATGATTTGTTACAGGACCTGTGATGAGATAACAGTTACTACAGAAGAAGTGAAAAATATAATAAAAAAAACTTATTCAATTTCTTCAGATAAAATAAAAATAATTCCAAATGGAGTAGATACAAGTATATTTAAACCTTGTAAAATTAAAAAAAATAAAATTATCTATACAGGTAACATTGGACATGCTCAGGATTTAAAAAAGATTATTTTGGCAGTTAAAAAAATTAATGAAAAATTCCCATTACAATTTTTCCTAGTTGGTGATGGAGATATAAAAAAAGATTTAAAAGATTTAGTCCAAAAAGAAAATCTTGAGCATACTGTAATTTTTACTGGGCTTTTGCCTAGGAAAAAAATACCTGAGCTGATAGCAGAATCTCTTATTGGAGTTGCACCGTTAAAAGATTTGACTACTTTGAGATATGCTCTTCCAACAAAAGTCTACGAATATATGTCTTGTGGTATTCCGTTTATTGGGACTGGGACGGGAGAGATTGAGAATCTTGCTAAAGCTTCTGAAGGAGGATTGGTTGCTGAAAATACTGTGGGATCTATTTATGAGAATATTATTTATTTGCTTGAAAATGAAAAACTGATGGAGAAAATGGGAAAAAGTGGAAGGGAGTTTGTTGAAAAATATTATGATAGGAAAACAATTGCTAAACATTTTCTCCATAACCTTGAAAAAGTGGTCAGATGAGTGAGATTAAATCTATTGCTTACGAACTTCTGCAATGTATTTATTATAAGGAAATAAAACCTCTTTTGGTTGAGCGAGAGAACTATGCTTATCTCAGTGATCCAGTGTTTAACATTAAAAGAAATCGTGTAGTTGGTGAAGTGTTAAAAGCTATTGTTAGGTCAGAATTTAGGGAGGATAAAAAACTTGCTGTAAAGCTTTATAGGTATCTTGAAAAAACTCAGAATGAAGATGGATCTTGGAATGAGATTCACCCTAGATATAATAACCCATCGGCTCTTGTTACATCTATTGTGGGAGAGGCATTTATTCTTGGGTTGGAAAGTGGATTTGTGAAAAATGAACAGATTCTTCATAAAGCAAAGGATTATGTTTTAGAAAAAGAGCTAGAACCGGGTTTTTTTCTTAAAAGTGAAAAATACACTGCTGATCATCTGAATGTTGATGCAACATGTGGCGCTTTTCTCGCAAAATATGGAGATGTTTTTTTCCATGAAAAATCATTGAAAGCTGCCGAAAGGGCTTCAGAGAGGATTGTTAACTATCAATTTGATAATGGGGCTTATCCCTATACAACAAATAAAGGATCATATTTGTATCTTTTAAAAATACCATGTGTTCATTATCAAGGTGTTACACTATATTATTTATTAAAAATTAATGAATCGATAAGGAAAAAATGGTTAAGAAATAGTTTGCTGAGAGGGGGGGAGTGGCTTTCTAAGTTACAATGTGGCAATGGGAGATTTGATTGGTCCAAAAGCGGATTAATGTTCTCTTATTATTTGATAGGAGCGTATGCCTTTGCATTTTCATCTTTTTTATATTTATCTAAATGGGAAAAAAAATATCTAAATAATGCAAGATTGTGTCTAAACGTATTAGAAAGTAATATTCATGGTCTTTGTTTACGATGGGAAAGAGATATATGGGCTTCGTTTCCATTTTCAATTTCCACTTCTTTAAAAACTGCACTAATAGGAGGATATCCATTTAAACACAAATTATTTAGATTTGGATATGGATTATATAGGCAAATGGCACGAAGAAGATTGGCAGAACAGATCAATGATAATTTTTTCCAAAATCTAACTAAAGTTCTAAATTTAAAAACATCTACTATAGAACCGTTCTCTAATTATCCTGATCTTTTTATGACTTCAGAGGTGATTGATTGTCTAAGTTCTATTTAAATGGACAAATGATTTGATGTGGGTGGTTGAATGAAACAAATATCGGTGAATTTGAAAAACGGTAATATATCTGTTGATGATGTCCCTCCACCTGTTCTAAAGAAAGGTGGAGTACTTGTTGAAAACCATTATTCTGTGATTAGTGGTGGAACTGAGTCTTCGCTTCTTCAACTTGCTGGATTGTCATATATCGGTAAGGCAAAAGAGAAACCTGATCTTTTTAGGAAGGTGTTAGATAAAGCTAGAAAGGAAGGTCCCCTGGCTGCATATCAGCAAGCAATGGAACGATTAAATGTACCTGAACCTTTAGGATATAGCTGTGCTGGAATTGTTTCAAAAGTTTCTGAAGAAGCTCCATATGAGGTCAGAGATCGAGTTGCTTGTGGTGGAGTAGGATATGCTAATCATGCGGATATAGTATATATTCCGAAGAACCTTTGTGTGAAGGTCCCGGATAATGTGTCTTTAAAAGAAGCTGCATTCGCAACATTAGGCTCCATTGCTGTTCAGGGTGTTCGGAACTCTGATGTACGTTTTGGGGAGAATGTGGCTGTAATAGGATTGGGGCTCATCGGTCAATTAACTGTTCAAATATTGAAAGCTTCAGGATGCCGAGTCTTTGGTATAGATCTGAATGAAGAAAAAGTCAATCTCGCTAAGAAAATTGGAATGGACGATGGTGCTGTAAGAAGTGCAACGAATATTGAGGAGCAGATAGCTTTTTTTACACAGGGTTTTGGATTTGATTCCATCATTGTCACTGCAGCTACAAAATCAACAGATCCATTAGGGTTTGCAGGAAAGATTGCTAGACAGCGTGCCAAGGTAGTTCTTGTTGGTGTCGTTGGAATGCAAATTCCTAGAGATGTATATTACTCCAAAGAGCTTCAATTGGTAGTGTCTTGTTCCTATGGACCTGGAAGATATGATAGAGAGTACGAGGAGTATGGGCATGATTATCCTATTGGATTTGTAAGATGGACGGAAAATAGGAATATGCAAGCTTTTCTTGAATTATTGTCTCAAAAAAAGATACGTTTAGATGAAATAATCAGTCATGAGTTTAAGCTTAATGATGCTGTGGAGGCCTATAAGCTAATTAAAGGTGAAGTGAAAGAATCGTATTTAGGCATTGTTCTAACCTATGAAAAGGATAAAGAATTGATTGACAAGATTCCTATCACTCGTGAAGTTGTACATGTAAAAAAGAGAGGACTAGTTAATATTGGTATGATAGGTGCTGGCCAATTTGCAACTTCTGTGTTACTTCCCGCATTGAAGAAAGTAAAAGGTGTTAATCTAGTTGGTTTAGCGACCGCATCAGGGTTGAGCTCGAAATCAGCTGCAAAAAACTTTGGTTTCGAATACTGTACCTCAGATTATAGAAAGCTACTCCAGGATGATAAGATAGATGCGGTGATCATTGCAACCAGGAATTCGCTTCATGCTCCTTTGACTATCGAATCTTTAGAAAACGGAAAACATGTCTTCGTGGAAAAACCACTGGCGACAAATAATAAAGAACTCGATGATATTATAAAGGCACATAAAAAAAACCAGAAGCAGATTATACAAGTCGGTTTTAATAGAAGATATGCTTCTATGACGAAACAAATAAAACGATTCTTTAAAGATAGAAAGGGACCTATGATTGTATTTTATCGAGTAAATGCAGAACATCTTCCAGCAGACCATTGGATCTATGATGAAAAAGAGGGGAAATCACGATTTATCACTGAACTTTGTCATTTTGTGGATTTCTGTAAATATATTGTCGGTTCAAATATTGTTGAGTCAAAATATTATAAAATTGATTCAGATGGAATGAAAGAAAATGAGAAAAATGAAAATGTGATCTTATCGATGAAATTTAAGGATGGATCCATTGCCGCAATTATATATAACACCATCGGGGACTCCAGTTTTTCCAAGGAATATGCAGAGATATATTCGGAGAATTCGTTGATAAAAATGACTGACTTCAAGGAATTAATGATGAGTAGAAATGGTAGGGTAAAAAAATTGAAAAGTATCTTAAAAGTGGATAAGGGTCATAAGGAAGAATTAGAGAATTTTATTCAAAGTATTAAAAATGGGTATAATAATGTAAATATTGTAAACGGTTTTTTTGAAGTTACAAGAATTTCCTTATTATAATCTACAAAAATCGATAATTGAATGATAAATTTTCAAATTGAATCCTTTTAATCTATAAGGAGTCCTGCAGAAAGTAGTAAAGATGATGTATAAACTTTAATAAAAATTAATAACATTTTTATCTAATCATTAGATACATATATTCTTTACAAAATGACTGAGAGAGACAGGTGTTTAAGATATTTGAAATAGTTTGGTTAAACGGATGGTATGTTTAGTATGTTCGAAAGAGCACACCTTAAAGATTCTCTAACATACAAGGCAATAAAACTATTGCCATCATTTATAACCTTTAAAGAAACGTATAACTTTTTGCAGAAGTCACAGTGGTGGAGTCTAGATAAAATAAAAGCATATCAGTTACAAAAACTAGGTAAGTTGTTGAATCATGCTTATGAAAATGTTCCATATTATAGAAGGGTATTTGATGAACGGAGGTTAAAACCTAAGGACATTCAGGATTTTAGTGATTTACAAAAGCTCCCCTATTTGACAAAAGATATTATTAGGGAAAATATTGATGATTTAAAAGCGAGAAATTATCCATATAACAAATTCGAATATGTAACAACAAGTGGTACTATGAGTGGAAAAATGAAACCGCTGGGATTTTACTATGAAAAAGGTGTTTCACGTGCAAAAGAATGGGCTTTCATTAAGACGTTATGGGATCGAGTTGGGTATCAGTTTCAGAATAAATGTGTTATGTTAAGAGGCTATGTAGGCAAAACTTCTGATAAAAGTAATTTTTTTAAGTATTCGGTTTTTGGGAGATGGTTGATTTTGTCACCTTTTCTTATGTCAGATGAAAACTTGCCTATATATATTGATAAAATCAGGAGATTTAAACCAAAATATATTCAAGCATTTCCTTCAGAGATCTATATTATTGCTAAATTTATGAAAGAAAATGATATTGACCCATTTCCAAGCCTTAAAGCATTATTATGTGGTTCTGAGAATTTATATCAATGGCAACGAAAATTGCTTAATGACGTATTTGATTGTAGGACATATAGCTGGTATGGTCATGCTGAACAAGCTGTTTTAGCAGGCGGGTGCGAAGTAAGTTCTAATCTTCATATCATTCCTGAGTATGGTATCGTAGAATTAGTTGACAGTTCAGATAAAATTATTACTTCTGGAAATGAGTTGGGAGAGATAGTAGCCACTGGGTTTAATAATGATATTATGCCATTTATAAGATATAGAACGATGGATTTGGCAAAAATTTCAGATATTGATTGTGAATGTGAACGGAATCATCGAACAATAACGCATATTGAAGGTAGATTGCAGGAAATGATAGTTACAAAGGATAAGAAACTAATTTCTGTAACAGCAATTTTAGCTGCAATAAAGAGATTAGAGAGTTTTCCTCAATTGCACTCGTTACAGTTTATACAGGAGAGAGTAGGGTTTCTTAGATTGAAGATCGTTAAAGGTGCCGGTTATTCAAAGGAAGATGAGAATGAGATATTATCGAGTATTGATAAAAATTTTCAAGGATCATTAGAGACTGAAATAGAATATGTTGATCACATTCCAACTAGTGATAGTGGAAAGCATAAGTTTCTAATACAAAAACTTGATATTGATTTTAATAATAGTAATGCTGCCTTTAACCTATAGAATAAGCTATCAGAATATCGAAGTGTTATTATTGATCGGATACAAAAACTTATTATGTTGACGTCACTTATTTCTTTGTTAAAAAATTCAGGGATGTTTCCCCCAGTGATACGATTTCAACTTGTTCAGGAGCAAATTGGGGCGATTCTGATAAAAATTTAGCCAGGGAGTATGTATCTAATGAATGATGATAAGAATATTACTTTATGTATCAACGAAATGTTTAGAGATACACTTAATGTAGAAAACGAACTTGTAGATCATATTCCACTGACGAAACGAGGAAAACATCGTCGTTTGATCCAGAAGCTACCTGTACAGAGGTATTATCATAGCAGGGGTTGAAAATCGTGAATCGGGGTTATATTGCAGTAGTGAAAGCGGATAAAGATGAATACAAATTTAATCCTCCTTTCAACCCTCCAGAAAATTATCCCGAGTATCCATTTTCGGGAATTGATCAAGATAATGCTGTTTATAAAGCTTTTAGAGATATTCTAATAATGCTGGAGTTAGATAAGAAGCATTTTGATACAAAACAGTGGAATCCATTAGGCGAGTTTATTTCTCCTGGTGATAAAGTTGTTATTAAACCTAATTTTGTTCGTGAAAGAAATCTTATGGGAGCGGATGTTTTCAGTATAATCACACATCCTTCAGTGATTAGAGCAATCGTTGACTACGTTTTTATTGCACTTGAAAAGAAAGGAACAATAGTTATTGCCGATGCTCCTCAGTGTGATTGTGACTTTGAAAAACTTTTGAGAGTCACTAAATTGGAGTCTATTCAACAGTTATATACTCAGATTTACGACTATAAGATAGAGATTCGTGATTTACGGAAATTTATGTTTATATACAACCGCTATGGGATTTTAGAACATGATTCTCGAATTAGTTTACAGGGTGATCCTGAGGGTTATTCTGTTATTGATCTTGGGAAAAAGAGTGCATTAAATTCTTTTGACAGATATGCAAATATTGTTGGAGCTGATTATGATCGACGTGAAACAATACGGCATCATCATATGAATAAGCACGAGTATTTTATTTCCAATACAATTTTAAGTGCTGATGTTTTGATCTCGGTTCCTAAATTGAAGGTTCATAAAAAAGCGGGAGTTACCCTCAATTTAAAGAACATGGTTGGTATCAATGGTGATAAGAATTATTTACCTCACTATAGACTTGGTCCTCCAAGTAGAGGAGGGGATGAATTACCTGATACGGCGTCTTTAAAATTGAGAACAAAATTGAAAATTCAAAAGTTTTTGTTATACCATTTTTTAACAAAAAATAATATATTTTTGGAGAATTTGGTAAATTTATGTTTAAGATTGAGCTCAATCACTGGTGAAAGTTATGCTGATAGTATTCGTAATGAGCTTCGTGCTGGCGAGTGGTATGGGAACGATACTATTTGGAGAACAATTATTGATTTAAATAGAATCATTCATGGGGGGGCAGATAAACAAACTGGAAAAAAATTTTTTTCTGTAATTGATGGGATTGTTGGAGGAGAGAAAGAAGGACCGATAGAATCGACTCCAAAGGCTTGTGGGATACTCATAGCTGGTTTTGATCCAGTATGGGTGGATGTTGTTGCGACCGAGCTTATGGGTTTTAATCATGTAAAGATACCGCAATATAACCATGCATTGTATTCAAAAAACTATCAGTTGACCCAACTCAAGAAACAAGATATCAAAATTAAAGCTAATGTGAAAGATTTTGAAAACGTGTTGAGCTGTGACCATTATCGGGGACTGGGTTTTGAACCATCATCTGGATGGAGAAGATTTTTGTGTTAAACTTGGACAAAATATATAAGAATTGGATTGATTAGAATGAACATTTTACAGGTAACAAATTTTTTCAAACCGTTTTGGGCTTCAGGAGGAGTAGCTCGTGTATCTTATGAAATTTCAAAGCATCTGGTTGATCGAGGTCATAGCGTTACCGTATATACGAGTAATATCGGTATCCCAGATGATATTGAAATCAATAAACCAGTTGTTGTAGATGGTATAGAGGTTTATTATTTTAAAGATTTGATAAAATTTTTTCGTTACAAATTTAAATTTGGTTTACCATATTATTCCTGTTTCGTTATGAAGAAACAAATTAAAGATTTTGACATAATTCACATCCATGAACATAGATCATCCTTGGCCATGATTGTACGATATTATGCAAAAAAATATGGAGTTCCCTATATTTTACAGTCCCATGGTTCTGTATTACCTTTTTATGAAAAACAGGGACTTAAAAATTTTTTTGATTATATAATAGGGTCAAAAATATTATTGGATGCTGTTAATTTAATAGCGTTAACTCAAGTAGAAGTTGAACAATATAAAAAAATGGGGCAAAATGAGAAAAAAATAATACGTATTCCAAATGGCATAGATTTTTCTGAATATACTCATCTACCAAAAAAAGGGCAGTTTAGGAGAAAATATTGTATTCAGGAAAACGAAAAAATAATTTTATTTTTGGGGAGAATAAATAAAATCAAAGGATTAGATTTACTTTTAAGGGCATTTGTAAGTGTAATGAATCAAATAAATAATGTTAAGCTTGTAATTGTTGGTCCTGATGATGGATTTTTATCTACCATAAAAAAGCAAGTAAAAGAATTCGAAATTCAGAGGAACGTCTTATATACGGGTCCTATTTATAACAGGGATAAGTTAGAGGCTTATGTTGACGCTGATGTTTATGTTTTACCTTCGTTTTATGAAACGTTTCCAATTACCATAATTGAAGCGTGTGCCTGCGGAACCCCAATAATTGTTACTGATAAATGTGCAATTGCCAGTTGGATAAACAAAATTGGATATGTTGTGAAATATGACGAAAAGCAATTAAGGAACGCTATATTGAAGATGTTAAGAAATGAAGAACTTAGAAAAAGATTTGGGAAAGAAAGTAGGAAGTTAATAGAAGAAAATTTTAATTGGAATGTAATTGTAAAAAAGATTGAAGATATTTATGAAACAAATAAAAAAAATAAAACATAATAGATTAATTGTCACTACTAGTTGGGACGACGGACATAAAAAAGATGTTAGATTAGCTAAATTACTAGCAAGATATGGCATTAAAGGTACATTTTACATAACAAAAAATTTCCCTAATTCTTTAGAAAAACATGAAGTCCTTGAAATTGATGAAAAGCATGAGATAGGCGGACATAATATAAACCATTCAGATTTAACCAAATTGTCACTTTCCAAAGCTGAAAGTGAAATTAAAGGATCTAAGGAATACATTGAAAACTTATTAGATCATGAAATTAAGGTCTTTTGTTATCCTTATGGAAAATATAACGAGAATATTAAAAAGATTGTGAAAGAAGCAGGATTTATAGCAGCTAGAACAGCAAATCATGGTGATTTTGATTTTCCACAGGATCCATTTGAGTGTCAAATAACACTGCATACCTCAAATGGATCACCTCGTACAACACTTCAAATATGGAAAAAAAACAAACTTCCATTTAAGGCATTAATAGACTGGGAGATTCGTGCGAAATTACTATTCGACCTTGCCTTGAAAAAAGGAGGAATTTATCATTTGTGGGGACACTCTTGGGAGATAGAAAGTCATATGGATTGGGAAAAATTGGAAAGAATCCTAAACTATATTTCAAATAAAAAAAATGTGTACTATTTGACAAATAGCCAAATTTTTAATAATATGAAACATGTAAATAATTATAATAATATTACAGATGAAGATAGATAATAACACTTAAATATCTATGTGATAATATGTTCTATCCGTAGATTTCCAATGACATCTTTAAATTGTTGATATTAATGTAATATAGAGGTAAAGATGAAACTATTTTATTTATGTATTGTTGAGCTTGATGGATTAGATGGTCGGACAACTCACATATTGGAAGTATTTAAAAACTTAGAAAAATTGTGTAATGCTCATCTTTTTACACCAAGGCCAAAAAATTGTATTCAAGAATTAAAGACTGTAAATAATGTTACTTTTGTTCCATGTGCTATAGGTAAAGTTGATCGAAGATTTTCCCTATTTTTCGTATATCAAATGCTTCTATTTTTTAATCTAATACATTATTGTAAAAAAGAATCACCTGATGTGATTTATTCTCGTTTTTCTCCTTATTTTTTTGTGAATATAATTATAGCTAAGATTTTTCAGATTCCAATTATAACTGAAGTTAATAGCCAACCAATCGGTGATTTAAAAAAATCATCAACCTCACACACATCAGCAATAATCACGACAATTGCCAGATATGTTTCAATTTTTAATTATAAACATTCGAAAAAAATTATAACAGTAATGCCCGGTCAAAAAAAGGAAATTAGAAAGCAGTTGGGATTTAAAAATATTGAATTAATCCAAAATGGTGCAAATACAGATTTATTTACACCAATAGATCAAGAAAAAGCAAGAAGAGAATTAAAATTAAAACAGACGGATCGATATATCTGTTTTGTAGGAAAACTAATTTTTCATCAAGGACTAGAATTCTTAATCCAAGCTGCTCCTTTTATTCATACAATATATCCTAATACTAAATATATTATTGTCGGTGATGGTTTAATTAAAAATGAATTGATACATCTTACAGAGAAACTTGGTGTATCTGATAAGTTTATTTTCACAGGCATCATTCCTTATAAAAAAGTACCTGATTATATTAATGCAAGCGATGTATGTGTTCTACCCCTTATAAGAGAAAGAAACATGAAAATAGGCTCATCAGCATTAAAGATATATGAATATTTAGCATGTGAAAAACCAATAGTAGCTTCAAAAATTCCAGGTTTAGATTTTATTGAAAAACAGAATTTCGGGATTTTAGTTGAGCCTGAAAATCCAGATGAATTAGCTAAAGCAATAATACAACTTCTAAAAGATAAGAAATTGAGAAACAAAATGGGGAAAAATGGAAGGATATTCGTCATAAAAAATAATAGCTGGAAAATGGTTGCTGAAAAGGTAAAAAAAGTATGTACAGAGATAGCTGGGTTGAACTAAAAAGATCTTTGCGGATATCTATAGATATCATTTTAAAATTAGTTGCATTAATAAAAAAACATTTAAGAAAAACAATATGTGCTATATTTTTCATAAGCACTATACTGTTAGTTTATATATACATTAACCAAGGAGTTCTAGTATCTATTAAATCATTATTGTATTTTTTACCATTATTGGTTTTTTTATTATTATTTCTAATATTTAAAAATAATTTTTTAGATAGTTTTTATACACCATTGAAAAATTTGATAATAATTCCAAATATCGTTTCAAAAAGACTCCATCAGATTATAATGTTTAACTTGTTTCTCATAACACTTGGTTTTTTATCATTAGCATATTATCCAACAAGAAACCTGCTTTATCTTATTATTGTATCATTAAATGGCACAATTTTATTTGTCCAAGTCTTACTAACAAAGAATCTTAAACCCTCATATTTTTTCCTCCAAGCCATTCTAATTAGCTTGGGTTTAACATGGGGAGTAACACTGAAATACCCACTTTACTATGGATACACTGATATCTTACCCCATCTCTCTTTTATATCTACTATCGCAGAGCAAGGCGTAATAAACATAACTGGCATTTATGAAAATTTTCCTCTTTACCACACGTTTCTTGCAACAGCAAAAATATTAATGGGTTCATCTATTCAAGCTAGCTATTTTATAATTTTAGGTTTTATTTCTGTTTGTTTTTTACTTCTTCCTTATATTATCTTCTTTCAGATAACAAAAAACATCAAGTTAAGTTTAACCATCTCTCTACTTTTTCTATTTAGTAGTGTAGTTATTTTCGAAAGTCGGTATCTAGTAACAAGAAATTTTGCTGTTATTTTAACTCTATTTATATTATATCTTTTACTAAAACAGATTAATAATAGCAAAAAAATTATTTTTAAAACCTTAATTCTCATATTTAGCCTTAATCTGATATTAATGCATCATATTACCAGTCTATTTTTTTTAATTATCCTGATTGGTCTATTAATTATTAAAAATGTAACAAATACTCGATTTTCTTTTCAAAATTATTTTTTAATATTTGGTACAGGCGTAGTGTACTATTGGTTATATGTAGCAAGAAAATTTGCTTATGATTTAGCAATTTCTTTCAAAGAATCGTTGATTTTTCTTTTAAGTTTCGAAACTTCCATTGTTACGGAAGAAATTACTAGAACTAGTCTTACAATTACAGAATCTTTCAAGTCATTAATCGGCATAAATAATCAGATGATTTTAATCTTTTTTTCACTTTTTGGCCTGCTTTTTCTCCTTTATCAGTGGAAGGAGATGAACAAATATATAAAGACGTTCTCAATTTTTGGAATTCTTACTTTCCCTTTTCTTATTGCCAATCCTTTTATAGATGTATTTAGTATGAGCTTTCTTTTATATAGAATACCAATGATAACACATATATTTTGGGTAATTATTTTCCTATTTGGCTTTTTAATCTTTCTTAAAACTATTATTTCGATGAAAAAAAAGGGAAAAATAAAATTAATATCAATATGTGGAATAACATTTTTCATAATATGTTTTACTGCAGTTGCTAACTCACATACAGCTAGTGATGTAAAAGACATTTCAAATATTATACATGGGGAGCCTAAATACTTTACCACCGAGGATTTATCTTCCTTCAGGTTTTGTGATGTATATATTCCTGCGAATTCTTCTGCTATAGTAACTGATCTTTCATCTAATGTTTATTTAAAATATCTTACTGAATTGAACCCTAGTGTGCTAAATATAACTAATTTGAATATCTCCTCACATTATCCAACATTTAATGGAAAAAAATATAATTTTTTATTACTTCGAATGGAATTTGGCAAAGAAGGCAGAAATGAATTGACATTTTATAAAGATGAAATGGAAATTAGATATAAAATTAGCCAGACTGAGGTTAATAATCTGGCTATTCACTTTTCTAAAATCTATGACAACAGTGTATCAATTTATTTTAGACAATAATTTTTAAAAATGTAAAGAATATAGATATAAAAAATTACTTATCTACATAAAATCTTTCGATTTTTCATTTTAATAAACTCTTTAAGTTATATAAATTATATAAAAATTTATAACCTTTAGAATATATCTTTTGATACTGATAGCAAGTTACTATTTCACCACCAAAACCTATTTTAAAATTTCTTATTCCATTCTTATTCTTATCCTCTTCTACTTCCTTTTTAGAGAATATTCCTCCAAAGTCATATTCCATTAATTGTTTTTCCTTAGCATATTTTATCGTATCCCAATGTAGTAGACGATTAGCATGGCTTATTAACTTCATCTTCATTTTGTCTACTTCTAATCGTTTTGAAGCACTAATCCAAGATTTTATGCTAGAATCTCCTTCCAAATATACTCTTCCACTAATAATTTCATCATTATATTCAGCTAAAAATAAGGTTCCAAATTTCTTCATAATATTAATATTTACTTCTCCAACTCCCAAATATCTAAAAATTCCAAATAAAGGTGAAATTTTTTTTCTCTTCATAAATGATTTATATATTTTGTAAAATTCCTCATAATTCTCACTTGATTGGACTTTGACTCCTTTTTTTTCTGCTTTTAATATATGACGTTGTGTATCTCTATTCATATTTTGCCAGATGGAATCTAAATCTTGAGTTAAGTCTATTATTGAGGTAAAATGCTTTTTTTGGAATGAAAATCCTTTCACATCAGCTTTGTTTTTACAATACTGAAATGTTAGAACATCGCAGTTACCAATATCAAAAGGATAATCTGCAAAATGTATCTCCTTCATATTAAAAATAAAGGTTTTCTTATTTATCTCTAACATAATCACACTCTGTTAAGATTTTAAAATAAATCTTTCATGAATCAAAACCCTAATTTATATATAAATGTACTCCATTTTTGAAACACCATTGCAAAATTATCAAAAATTTCATAGAGAATCGAATATTTTAGTAAGTACCATATTAGCTCTCATGAATCCGCAATAGTTTTTACCTGTTGAAAAAATCGAAATAAAGTCATTTTTTGGGATTTTCTCCATATAATAAACAATAATCTTTCTTTTTCCTCCAAGATCTTGTTTTCGAATAATCAACCTGATTATATAGTATGCCGTCAATGAATATTTTTTAATTCAATCGTGTTTTGATTAATAATATATATTCAAAAGAAAATATATATGTTAAATTATATAAAGGAAAAAGAAATTGAAGGAATTTTTCGAAAATCCTTAATGATTTTGGAAAAATAAAAACTGGAATTATTTGAATATCACTGTTAGGAAAAAGTTTCCAAAGTTCCTTTCTCATTTTTTTAGGAGAAAATCTTTTTGCTCCTATTTTGTAAAACCTTTCTAGTTTCTCAGATGAATATTTTATTAATTTAATTCCGCGATTTAAATTTATATCAAATTCAAAATTGAATTTTGTTCGGAAAATGTAATTAATATAATTCTTATTCAACGTTTGTATTAGAATTACAGACTTATCTTTTAAAATACGTTTTAATTCCTGAAAAAAAGGTTGTAAATCATCAATAATTGAAATAACTCCAAAAGAAAGGATAAAATCAAAAGATTTACCGACGATTGGAAGATGGCAACAGTCAGCATTAATTAAATCTACATCGTTTAAACGAGTTTTAGAATATTTAAGCATATCTCTATTCAAATCAATTCCAATAACATTAAATCCCGCTTCATTTATTATCTGACAAAATTTTCCAGTTCCACATCCTAAGTCAACAGCAAGAGCATCAGGTAGAATAACGCCTTTTTCAATTAAATTTGAAAGAATTTTTTCGAAAATTATTATTCTTTTGTTCCACCCATCCTCAGTTAAACAATTAATTTCGCTTTCAGTTGAAGAATTTTTTATATGATTAGAAAAATGTTTCTGCCATATCTTAATTCTCTTATCCATTGAAGTTCACATTCCGGCCTTTCATTAACATAATTTTTTTCAATATTCTCGTTTTATTTATAAAATTACCGCATCTTTATATTTCAATTGAAAGTGAAATTTAACACTAATAAACAAGATGGAGAATTGTACAATCTATTATTGTTAACTTCCTAATTTTTTAACGAGTAATGCCACTCTCTTCCCAAGCTTTACAGCATTTGTAACAGTCTTATGGTCAGGTCTTCCCGTACATGCCACACCATAATGACCAGTTGCTTCTAGAGGATCACCTACTATAATCATTCCATAAATCAACATGGCTTGAATAATAGACATGATGGTAGTTTCCTTTCCTCCAGATAAATCTGAACCAGTTGCAAATGCAGCACCTACTTTATCATTCATTCTATTACGAATACTAACAAAGTTATCAAAAACTTCTTTTATATCAGCAGCCATTGTTCCAAAATATACAGGAGAACCTGCGCTAATCCCATCAGAAGAAATAAAACCCTCTTTTGTAACTTCAGACACAGGTTTCAATACACATTCAATACTATCTATTTCTTGCACTCCTTTGGCTATCTTTGTTGCAAGTTTTTTAGTATTACTTGTTTTTGAATAATACATCACTAGAACTTTCATAGTTATTCCTCATATCCTATAATGTCTCTATCTTTAAAAAAACAGAACTTAGGTGGCTTGAAGCATTCCTATATAGAATGATGTATTAGCTTCCTCATAATAATATTTTTATCAATTTTTAAAAACCCCTCCAAAACTTGGGAATAAAAGCTGAGATAATTTTTTTAATCAACTCTTTGTCTTGTGGAGAAAAACTTCGCATAATAAAAAGTCCTAAAAAATAAATTGCTACCCCTATAATCATTGTTAATATAACACTTATAATATTATCAGTTTTAATGGAATTTATGCATAGACCCATAATGAGAGATGCGATAATGATTTTTAATAGAAATTTAAAACTTATCTTGTATTTTATGACTTTTCTTGCCCAAAAAGTTGTAGCTATCCCAAGTATTATAAAGGATACTAAGGTAGAAATTGCTGCTCCTATTATACCAATTCTTGGGATTAGGACAATATTTATAGAAACATTTGCAGAAGCACCAAAGATATTTAAAAATATCCACCATACTTGGTTTTTTTTCAAATAAATCAAGTATGCATTAATGTGGTATATGCCATAAAATACGACCCCGGATGCTATAATAAATATAAATATTTTTCCAACCACATATTCAGAAGTAGCTAATATTTGGAGTAATGTTTGAGATAAAATAGAAATTCCTACCACTGAAGGAATAGATAATAATAAATAAAATTTCATTGTTGTCTCAAAATAGTTTCTTACCTTCGATAATTCTTTTTTCTCCCAGGATTTTGTAAGGGTGGGAAAAAGTACGAAGCCGAGAGAGATATAAACAAAGGATATTGTAAGTCCCAACGAATACGAAACATGGTAAATACCTGTCTGTGATAAACCTAAGAAATAAACAATCAAATATCTGTCACTCGAATTGATTACCCAGTTTAAAAGCTCCTTTGGTATTTGAGGAATGCTGTACGTAAGGTAACTTTTTAAGCCTCTATAACTAAAATTAGGAAAACCAATTTCTCTTATTATTATCCCAAAGAAAATACTTACAAAAAGAGCCGTTATGATTATCGTTGAGATGACTATCCAGATTAGGTCGAATCCTGCTAATGATAGAAATATTACTGATAGCATTTTAATAATAAAAAGAGTGATTCTAATGAGAGATAACCTTTTGATTCTCCTCTGTGACCGGATGTATGAAATGAAAAATAAAAATAGGGCCTCCATTGATGCCCCTATGAAGATAAGGGGAATAAATAGAACATATTTTAGATTGCCGAAAATTAGCATCGATAGATTTTGTCTTAGAAGAAGTGATATAATGAATATGACAATACAGAGGGTGACTATTGTCCAAAACATGGTGCCTAAAATGAGACGTCGTTCCTTTTTACTCTCCTTTGCAGCAAGGAATCTGACACTGGCAATATTAAACTGTAAAGCTAAAAAGGTAGTTAAAAGTCCAATAGTAACATGTACTTGTGCCCAAATACCATAAAGCTCTGAATCATAGGACTTTGTTAAAACAGAAAGAGTAATCAAACCTGTAAGAACCATAAGTACCTGAGAAAATGCTACCCAAGAAACATCGGTGATAAATTTTTTTGGTTCATAAATAACCTGCGATTTCATTTGAATTTTCACCGCTGATGACTAATCTTAATGATCCTCTATCACTTCTTAGAGATTGATAAACCAAATCTATACTGTGAATGTTGTAATCTTATTATCTGTTTTGTTCTAAAATCTTGCATCTAAGATTTAACTCTTTTCATATCGTCCTAATCAGATTTGTATAATTCCATTAACCAGAGCGTTCCTTATCTTTCTTTCTAATAAATCTGATATGCTGCATCCCTAAAATAAATAACTGTTTTCCTTCAACTGTTGTAAAAGTAACTGTCCGATTTTTTCTTTTTTTTTACAATATCATCTTTTAAAATTACCTTCTTTAAAAATAACGTTTATCATATCGTTTAGAACTTTTAAAAGTACAACAAAGTATTTCTCAGATCGGTTTTCTTCTTCCACATACCATATAAAATGGAGCTATTCTAATACCTTGCTTTTTGAATATATAAATAACTATATCCAAAAATCTAAAAAGAATTCTCTTTATAACATTCATTCGGTGCCCATAAAAACCGCTTATTACCTGCACTTCAAATCCTGCATTTGATAAAATGCTGGCTAAGTGATATGGATCCATTAAATGTTCTGCCCAATTTCCAGTTAGCGGATCGCAAGTATTGGTTGGATGACTTGGCTTTTTGGGTAACTTTCCTGTCGCTAAATATCCGTCTACACAATTTCGAATGTCTGCCTTTATCATGCCCCGTGTATTCCTAGACAGTTGCATTATTTCTTCTTCAGTTAATTTTTTATTAAGTTCTTGGAGATATTCATAAATGATTTCTTTTCTAACCTTTAGATAAGCTTGTAAACAGTCGGTCCCCTTGTGACCCCATTTTTTTTCTCGGTCTTTGTTTTCTGCTTCGAGTTGTTTTTTCATATCTATCCATCTAATAAATAGATTAAAAGTATTGGCTGGCGATGACATAACTACGGTTAACGGACCATCTGATAAAAAGGCGATCTTCCTAAAGAAAGATTCAATGTCATATATGTGCTCAATCACATTAGAAGATGCAACTGCATCACAATTAATATCATTCGTTCTTAAGAAGTTGAGCACATCATCAATGTTCCCTTGAACATAATAATCTGCTTTTTCTCCTATTGATTCTGCAATACATTTAGCATCGCTACAAGATATATCGTAAATGTCGTTGTATATCACAGTCCCTACACCTAATTCTTTAGCCAATAAACATAGCATACCTGAACCACCTCCATATTCTAAGAACACAAATCTACTGATTGGAATATCAGAATTAGCAATTGACCATGATAAAATGTAAGTACAATTCTGTAAAATGGCTTTCAATCCTGCAAGTTTATCTCCTAAATACCTCTTGTTATAATCTGATATATCTATTGTATCTATATCTAAATCTCTTAGTTTATAGAATAACCTCTTTGCTGCTGAATTGATATCGATCAACATTTTTTGATTTTTAGGTAATCGCACATAATCAAACATAAATTCCATGATTATTCATCCATTAGTTTTTTACTATGATCTTTCGTTTAATAAATTATAACAAAACCATATGATTCCATTATTTAATATTCTTTTACTTTTTCTATATATAGTCAAAATGGTTTTTAATTCTGATTTTAGGGAGTATAATAGCTTTCTGCAACGTAGCAAAGTTGCATTTTATAGGATTATAACGTCAAGTAACATCACTAACATTAACGTAGGGGATAAAATGTCAACCTTATGTTGAGTATTTTGAGAGATCTTTACGTTATTAAACAAATTATCCTTTTACAACCAATGGTAGTGATCTTGGTTAGCATTACACATCCAAATGATTATTAAAATATCATTCTTTCTAAATAAACACAAAACGATGAAATATAAAAACTATTCATCGGAAATTTCTCTGAAAACTCTTCTAACTATATCAATATTGTATCGTTGCTTAGAAAATCATAACGATACAACATTAGAGCGTTTC
>DAOVGR010000026.1 GCA_030672305.1 Thermoplasmatales archaeon
CACTTGAGTTACAAAAATGACAACATGGAATCTCTTCAGCATCTTTATTTTTAAAAATAATACCATTCTTCTGCATCCCATCCACCTATTAGGAGAAATCAAATGGTCCTTTATAAACCAACTCTAGATTAGTGGGGTGCCTATAATAACTGTACTTCTGCACCTAAAGATAAAGAATACTGTAAAAGTATTAATAATAGTTATGTAATTTAATTAAAGAAAAAATGGATAAAGGGATGGGACAAATGAATAGTAATCATTTATATTATTCCGAAAAAAACCTGAAAGAAAAAACAGAAGAACTTAGTGAGAAACTGAAAAAAACTGAACAAGAGTTGATTGAACTTAAGGGCACACTTGAACAGAAAGTTATTGAAAGAACAGTTGAAGTTAATGGATTACTAAAAGATAAAATAAGATTTATTGACAATCTGAGTCATGACCTTGGAACTCCATTAACACCAATAATTACCCTTCTCCCTATAATTAAAAATGAAGTATCTGATTCAAAAACAATAGAACTGATAGATGTATGCCTTAGGAATGCTGAATATATAAAACGAGTTGTTAATAATGCAAGAGAACTAGCCGAGTTAGGTTCTATTGACCTATTATTGAAAAAAGAAAATCTTCTTGAAATAATAAATGAGATGAACATCAAATATGAGGATATTTTTAAAAGCTGTAATATTGAAATTGAAAATAGAATAGATGCAGATGTATTTATCAAAACAGAGAAAATTAGGTTAATGCAAATATTTGATCATATTGCTTCAAATGCAGTAAACAGTATGATAGATAAAGGAGGAAAACTAACATTTGAATCAAGGTCAGTAAATAAAAATGGTGATTCATATGTTCAGGTATCAATAACAGATACTGGTATTGGTCTAACAAGAGATCAAATTGATCATATTTTTAATGAGTTTTACAAAACAGATGAATCTAGACACAAACTTGATTCTACAGGTCTTGGTCTTACTATATGCAAAACTATTATTGAAAAACATGGTGGAAAGATATGGGCAGATAGCCATGGAAAAGGAACCGGAACAACAATATATTTTACTGTTCCATCAGATAAAGTGGTTTATACCAGAAGTTTCTTTTAGAAAGAAAGATTTTATATAATAGATTTTTATTCCTGCCTTCGGGGAGAGGTTAATTATGCTTGAATACCAAGAGAGATATACAAATAAAAATCGATTTGGAAAATTAGAATTAGTAGATAAAGAAATATTTTATATTTCATTTAATACAAGAGATAACTAAATTATTCCTATTGTATATAGTGTAGTATAAGGTGTACTATTGGAAACTTTTCAATTAATTTTAATAAAAATGAACTGTCTTCAAACCTATTTCTTGGAATAATTATTTCTAAAGGATCTGACCAATCGCTAATTAAATCTTTAGTATCTTTTGCTCTGGTTTTTATTTCATAACTACCTTCTTTAGTCCATATATGACTTGCCTCACATATTTCACCAGATTCATAAAGTCCTAACCAACCAGAGTCTGTTCCATCACCCCAATCAAACATATAGAATATTTGATCGTCATCAGGATCTGTTGTGCTACTTGAGTAAATGTACTCCTCTCCAATTTTTCCAGAAGAAGGACCATCTGGTATAATTGGTTTATCAGGTTTTCCTCCTATATCAATACCTCTAATTTCCAATGATGGATCACCATATAGATTAAATGTGTAAAGATCGTTATATTCAACCCAACCATACCAATTAAAATTTACATTACAGTAATATTTTGAATTAAAAAATGCCTCACCTACTTTTTCTGAATTATTAATAAGGAATCTATTAAATTCATATATAATTGAATACGAGGCACCTGGGTTTGTTGGCCAATTTGATGTACCATATGGAGTTCTTGCAGAGGATATAACTCCAACTGATGCCCCATATGATGGTTTTGTTAAAAGATCGATTCCCATGTTTCCCCAATTATTTGCCTCAGGATAACCTACATAACAAGAAATTGATGTCACAATAGAGGGATAGTCATCATCTAGATATGATGATGTACTAAGAAGAGTGGGCCAATTTATTTCATTTGCATCAGGAATTCCATTTCCATTATCCCATGCCCAAACCTTTCTAGCAATTAAATCTGACCAGCCATGTGCACCCCAGTTTACTATTGAATATTTACCAGTCCGCCAGTCATTTGTAAAAGCTGATTCACTTACAGGATTCCATGCATAAATTGATTTTTCTAAGCCTTCTTGTTCACTATATCTACTGATTGTCCAATTATTCATAAAATCATTTTCAATATATGCACAGCATGTAGCACCATCCAGTGCAGGAATTCCAGCACCTAGTTCATTTGTAAAATAGAAAAATGCAGCTGGATGTAATGCATTATTTTTCCATAAACCTGTATCTTGTTCAAATGCTACAGTTTTTTCCAATGTATAAGAAATCCTTGATTCATCATTTACCGGTATTCGACCAACATAAACTTCTGGTAAGAAATCTGGTTTATCGTGTCCATATTCGCCAAGATAACCATCACCATCATAATCCCAAGAATCTACATCTGAATTAGAAAGATCTGCATAGTAATAATCTGTTGGTACATCTCCACCAGGACCACCAGGAGTACCAGCAGAATTTTGATGATTAGTTGGATCGGGATAACAATACCTCATAGGTATTGTTTCACAATCACCTATAATAAGAACATATTCAATCCCCCAATCAATATAATATTCCCTAAGGAAATTCCGTATCTTTTCTGCAAGATCTTTACCTAATTGACTGGTAACGTCAGGATCTGTAATACGAACAATTTGAACGTTGTATCCTATCATAGCTTTCCATGAAATAAAACTTGAAGAAGTAATAGTATCATACAGATCATTTGTAGTTATAATAACGTAATTATATGTGTCATTTTTCGAAGTGGATTGAGATTTTTCTGGTTTGTATAATTCTTTAATTTGATCATAATTTATGAATAAATCTGCTGCTTTTTTATCTGCTCGTGTATCCATTTTTATTTTTTCAATAGAATTAGATGAAGAAAATACATAATTAATCTTAATCTGAGCAGAATCATAATGGATAAGTTTTCCAGATTTTGGATTATAATTAAAAGGATAAATCGAAACTAAAACATAAGAATATTTTCTAAATGTACCTGATCCAATTTGATTACCAACTCCAGATGGATAGGGGTCATTTGAAAAATAAACAGATTCATAGTTATTTTTCCATTCATCCTTAATACTTCTTAATTTATTTTGTTTAAAATTATCCAAAGGTAAAATAAAGGATGCAGGTATGATATTATAATATCCTTGTAATTGTTTGGGATTAATTCCCTTAACATCTACAGAGAAAACATTTGCTCCTGGTGGCAAGGCAATTAATATATTCTTATAAGGCATTAAAGGTTTACCAGGATTCATAAAATAATTGTAATTATCTATCTTAATTTTTTGACCATTATCAACATTAACAATATGATATTCGTTTTCATCTGGAAAAGGTTCTTCTAATGTTAAAGTTTCATAATTAAATGATTTTTGTAGATGGTTATTAACTGTATTACTAGTAGATCCACTAGCTCCAAATACAGATATACAAAAAATTCCGATAACCAATACGGGTAATATTTTCTTCATTTTATATCTCCCTCTAAGTAAGAATCTTTATTATTATAAATATTAATAATTTATTGATAAAGTTTACCATTGAAAATTATTATAAAAATGTTATAATATTAAAGGAATTTTTATTTTGTTCAAATTATTTGTTATAATTCATTACTTAATTAATACTGATTCCAATTAAAATGATATAATTCCTGAGAATAAATTTTGAATCCAACCAAATATATCAAAATAATCAAGTCCTATCAAAATTATAAAAAAAACAATAATGACTAATAGTATTTTTATAGCAAATTTAATGAGTTTCCAAACAATAATTAGGCCAATAATTCCTATAAGAAAAAATGCCCAGAGAGGTAAAGTATAACCAAATATCTCAAGTCCTGTAAACACAAACCATTATTGAATATCAACGTTATAACGGTTTTGAATTATTAAGAATAGTTTCAACGTTATTACAAATACAATAAAAAACCCCTTTAATATACCATTTTTGTGAATTTAGTACAGAAATTTATTAAACCTAATAATGTTGAAAGTAGAGAATATCAGGTTAATATTGCAAAATCTGCTGCTAAGAGCAATACTCTTGTTGTACTTCCAACAGGTTTAGGTAAAACTATTATTGCACTGATTATCATTGCAAAAGAATTAAATAAAGATAATAACAAGATTCTTTTTTTAGCTCCTACAAAACCACTGGTAATTCAGCATGCACAATTTCTAAAGCAATTTCTTGATATAAATAACGAATCAATTATTGTTTTTACAGGTGAAATACAACCTGAAAAACGAAAAAAAATGTGGGAAGAAAGTAAAATTATTGTATCTACACCTCAAGTTATAGAAAACGATCTTTTATCTAAAAGATTAGATCTAAAAAATGTTTCATTTATTATATTTGATGAATGCCATCATGCTGTTGGTGAGTATTCATATGTTTTTGTATCTGAGATGTATCAAAAACATAGGGAAGATGGATTAGTTTTGGCAATGACTGCTTCCCCTGGAAATGATATAAATAAGATATTTGAAGTGTGTAAAAATCTAAAGATAAATAATATTGAGATACGAACTAAATATGATTCTGATGTTAAACCATATGTACATGATGTCAAAATAACTTGGAAAGAAATAATGTTGCCTGAGGAGTTTTCGCATACGATTCAACTTCTTAGAAAAGCATTATCTGAAAGACTTAAACTTCTAAAGAATCTAAATTTTATCGAAAGCTCTTCTTTTTCTCTTATAAATAAAACTAAACTTCTAGATGCGCAAAAAAGAATACAAATGGAAATTAGATCAAGAGTAAAACCTCCAAAAATACTATTTAAAGCAGCTTCAACTCAGAGTGAAGCAATGAAGATTCATTATGCTCTTGAATTATTACAAACTCAAGGAGTTAATTCATTTAGTAACTATTTTCAAAGGATGGGAAAAAAGGCAACATCAAAAGATAGTAGCAAAGCCTCAAGAACGATTATGTCTGATAGTAATATATTGGATGCTATTGCATATGTTAAATCTTTGGAAATTGAACATCCAAAAGTAAAAAAAATTGCTAATATTGTGGAACATCAACTTAAAATAAAACCTGAGTCAAAAATTATTGTTTTTACACATTATCGTGATACATCTAAACATGTTTATAATTTTTTAAAAGATGTAAAATTTGCAAAACCTGCTAGATTTATAGGTCAAGCTATAAAAGAAGGAGATAAAGGTCTAACTCAAAAAGAACAATCTAGAATTATTAAGAAATTTAAAGAGGAGGAATATAATGTTTTAATTGCAACGTCAGTAGCAGAGGAAGGACTTGATATCCCATCTACTGACCTTGTAGTATTTTATGAACCTATTCCTTCAGAAATAAGAGCTATTCAAAGGAGAGGGCGAACTGCTAGAAAAATGGCAGGTAAGGTAATAATATTAATTACAAAAGGTACTCCAGATGAGGCGTATTATTGGGCATCTAAGCGAAAAGAAAAACGCATGATATCTGAACTAGAGTTAATTCGATCAAAACTTAGTAAAAAATTTGAGGATACTGAATCATTTTTTAATAAGGCGATAGAACCTAAACAAAATCAGAAGACATTAATTGATTATGAAAAAAAGGAAAATAAGGTTAAAATTATTGTGGATCATAGAGAATATCGTTCAAATGTTGTTAGAAATCTTACCATTAAGGGTACTTCTGTAGAACCACAACAATTAGATGTTGGAGATTATGTTTTATCCTCGAGAATTGGAGTAGAACGGAAAAAAGTAGAAGATTTTTTAGGGTCTCTTATTGGTGGAAAACTTTTCAAGCAAATAGCACAATTAAGAGATGCATATTCAAGGCCAATTATGATTTTAGAAGGTGATGATTTATTAACACAACGAAATATAAATCATAACGCAATTTTTGGAAGCTTAGCAGCTATATCAGTGGATTATGGAGTTCCTGTTCTTGTAACTAAGAATGCTCTTGAAACAGCAGATTTATTAAATGTTATTGCAAAAAGAGAACAAAGAGAAGATAAAAAGGCAGTTGCAGTTCGGGGAGAAAAAACCCAAATGTCACTTAGAGAAAGACAACAATTCATAATTGAAGGTTTACCAAATGTTTCTGCAGTAATTGCAAACAGATTACTAGCTCATTTTGGAAGTATTAAAGATATCACAAATGCAACAAAGGAAGAATTGCAAGAGGTAAAAGGAGTTGGAAATAATATTGCATCAGATATAATTAAACTTTTAAATGCAAATTATCTTGAAGATTAATTCATCCCAAATATTTTTATTATAACCCAATATACACAGGTCGATAATTAAAAATGGTGATGACTATGTCTTCAGATAATAAAATTGTACAAGTTTGCGATGGATTAAATATGCTTCATGAAGATAATTCTATTCCAAGAAATATTAGAAGAGGAGCAGAAGAAATTAAAAATACTTTACTTAATGAATCTGATCCTTTAGATGTTAGAGTTGCTTCTGCTACATCTAGATTAGATGAACTAGCAAATGATCCAAATATTCCACTTCATGGCAGAACTCTTATTTGGAATATAATGAGTCGTTTAGAAGAAATAATCTAAGATTTTCTGTATTCATACAATACAAACTAAATATATAGAAAAAATATGTATTAATTTGGTTGGAGGAGGTTAAACATTTATGATTAGAATAGGGCAAGCAGGTATACCATTATCCTGCAAAGGTCGTACAAATAAAGATGGTTTAGTTTATACAAAACAAATACTTGATCTTAACGCTATGGAAGTTCAATTCGTTCGAGGCCTTTATGTCATGGAGGACGAAGAAGCCCAGTTTATGGGTGAATATTCAAAAGAAAATGACATGGAATTACATGTTCATGCTCCTTATTATATAAATTTAGCTGGAACCGGTGAAGAATTAAACCTTAGTATTGAAAAGATTGTATTTTCTGCAAGACTTGCTGAAAAAATGGGTGCTAAAACAGTTGTTACTCATCCTGGATATTATGGAGAAGAAAGCGAAAGAAAAACAATGAAAAAAATAATAAAAAATGTGAAAAAAATAACAAACCAATTCAAAAAAGAAAAAATAAAAGTCAAACTTGGAATTGAAACTATGGGTAAAAAAAAGGTTTTTGGGAGTCTTGAAGAAATAATTGAGATTTCTAATAATGTAAAAGGAGTAATTCCTGTTATTGGATTAGGTCATATTCATGCAAGAAGAAATGGTGGCCTTAAAAAACGGGAGGATTTTGAAGAGATTTTTCAACAGCTTAAATCTCTCAGACTAAAACACTATCTTTTACATGTTACTGGAGTTTTATATGAAGATGGCAACGAGTATTATCATATTCCAATAAAAAAAGGAGATATGCCACTTATGCCTCTAATTGATATTATTTTTGATAATAATTATGATGTTACTTTTATTTCAGAATCTCCTCTTTTAGAACATGATGCAGTATATATAAGATTACAAATTGAAAAAGCAATTATGAAAAGAACAGGTAAAGAGGAGGCAGATTATAGAGATCTATCGGAGATTTTATGATTGAAAATAAGATTTTTACTGAGTCAATAAAATATATTCAGCGAAAGATAAAAGATATATTAGAAAAAGTATCACAAGAAAACATTGATAAAGTCAGAGACTTATTTTTCAATTCAAACCGTATTTTTGTTTATGGCGCTGGCCGATCTGGTCTTGTAGCAAAAGCTTTTGCTATACGACTTGTTCATCTTGGATTTCAAACATTTGTGATTGGAGAAACTATTACGGCTCCAGTTCAAAAAGATGATCTTGTTGTCATTATCTCTGGTTCTGGTGAAACAATTCCTGCTGTAATGACTGCAGAAATTGCTAACAATCTAGGTGCTTATGTTATTTCGATTACAGCAAAAAAGAAATCAGAAATTGCTAAATTTGCAAACATTACGTTCTTTATATCATCCAGTTGTGATGAAGAAGAAAGGAAAAGATATGCACCACTTGGAACACTTTTTGAAGCAAGTGTATGGATTTTACTTGATGGACTTATTGCTTATCTTTTAGATAGCAAGAAAGAAACAGAAGAAGTAATGCGAAGTAGACATGCTACTTTAGAGCAATAAAAAATTAGGAATAAATCTTTTTCATAATAATTAACACAATACTAAAAGAGATTCCAAAGGCATTTGCAACAATCACTGCAAATGCTTTTAAAAATATTCCATAAAGTAGCCATAGAGTCATTCCAATAGCTAATACTCCAGGCATGTAATAAGATATATCAATAAGTTTCTTAGTCTTATATCCTTTATATAACTGTGGTAAATAACCCATTGATGTTATTGCTCCTGCAATTAATCCTAAAATTTCTAAAAATGTTGAATCCATAAGACGTATTGTTTATTTTTATCATGGTAATAAGGTTTTCCAAAATTGTAAATTTTATTAAGATAAATTGAGTGAAATAGGAGGGCTTCGCCCCCTATGGCCCCCTTCCGCCTTCGCTTCCTCGGGCAAGCCCTTGCCTTTCAGGCCGCGGTCGTCCCGCATCTCCGCTCGGCGGTAAAACCAGGTAATACTTGTTGTCTATCATCAATAATTTTTATGTTATGATGTTCTTGCTGACGACGAAGATAATCCGTGGACTCTTCCAGATTTCTCAAACCGGTTGACTGATAATGTTCATAGCCACTCCAAAATGCACCTTTTGGATAACGTTTACGGAAACCAGGATGACGTAAAAACATACGTTTCGAGGTCTCTGATTTC
>DAOVGR010000025.1 GCA_030672305.1 Thermoplasmatales archaeon
TCCAATTTTTAAAGGAATAATTACGGTTAAAATTAGTTCCTCCATCCATTCAAAGTGATAAATTATTGATTGTTTTTCATACATTTATTGGATTTAGTGTAATAAATTTGGAAAAAAATTATCTACATTCCGAACTACTGGATATATTCAAACTGGTAAAGGAATTCTTTCAACTTCAAGGCTATCAGCAGTTGGATATTCCTCAACTATGAAGCATTTTATATCTTTTTTCTTAAGATTTGTTGCAATTTTTTGAAGAAATAAAATATTTAATTCTATTCTTTTTTTTTCTTTATTTACAAATAGTTTATTATCGTCAATGTCGAACTCTTCCTTTAAAAGATCATAAAGATTATTTAGAGACATATTTTTTGCATAAATTACTCCTTTCAAAATAGTTCCTTCGTTAGTGATTACTTCAAAATCTTTAGCAACAGATCCTGCCCTTCGTTTAATCCTATTTCTAAGCTGAGTTGCGTCTTTAAATGAAGATGAACAGTAATGAACACCTATCTCTAAATCTAATTTCGAAACTTTATTGATAATATTATAAGCCGATTCTTGACTTCCTTTAACAGCAGCTGAGATATCATCTTTAACATCGAATCCTTTATCATTCAGTATTTTTGCATTTGTTTCAGAATATTCAAGTTCATTTAGATTAATCCATTTGATTCCTATTTCATTTGCCCAGTTTATCAACAAAATAATCTTTTTATCCATATTGGGAATAACAGGAATTTCTATTGCAACGTCAATCTTTGTGTTTATTGCATTTTTTATTGAATGAAGTATTGGACTATTTGGCATATCACTCCAATATTTAGGAGCGGGATGGAATCTAATTTCATCTAGACCTGCAGATACAAGATTATTTACATACTCACTATTCTTTAAACCAGATGTATACATATGAATATGAAAACTTGAACCAAATGCATTCTTGAGTATCAAAATATAATTCTTTGTCCTTTTACAGACAATTAGTGGATCACCACCAGTTATACCTGCACCTGTTGCCTTGATAAATTCTGCTTCTTGTATCAATTTTTCTGTATCTTCTTCATTTTCAAGTTCCCATTCATTTGCAAAGATTTTATCTTTACCTAATTTTCTAGTACTTAACGGGCAATAAAAACATTTTGCAGAACAAAGACCTGTTATAAGAATTACCATCTTTGATCCCTTTTCACACATCTTACATGCAGGTGACAAGGGAGTTGTATAAATGCTTTCATTTAACCATGTAGAAATCTTTTTCATTCTAAACCTTTAGCAGTTATTTTAAAAATAGCCTTTTTACCTTTAATTTGAGAAGGATGTTTAATAATTGTTGCCTGCCTTTTTCCAATACCCTTTTTTTCTAGTTTAATAATAGTTTTCACATTACGTTCAATACCTTTACCTGCAAATGGTTTAACATCATCATTTTGAGTTGAATATACGTGTCCAGCAAGTATAACAAATATGTTTCTTTTCATTGCACCTACTTGTAAATCTGTTATCTGCCTAATTAAAGAACGATCAGCGAATTTATCATCATCTTCTAAGGTGAGTCGATAAAAGAAATTAAAAGTATCAAGAACAATAAGACCTAGATTTTTAATTTTTATTGCAATGTTTATCATTTCTTCCTGTTGTTTAAGTGATGATGGTTTAAAGAATAATATTCGTGTGAATATTTTTTTATTATCATAGTTTTTACATAACTGATTCAATCTTTCTAAAGATAAACCATCACTTACAATATATGCAACTATTCTACCATTGATTGCACATTCTCTTGAGGCTTGTAAACAAAGATTTGTTTTTCCACTACCTGGTTCACCATAGATCTCTGTAATTGTCTTACTTTCTATACCACCACCTAAAAGATTATCCAGTGGTTGGCAATTAATTTTTAACCGCTTCATTTGCAAATCTGTGAGTATCATTAGAAATAAAAATGTTTTTAGTCCAACAAATTTTTTAGATTGTAATATTAAACTCTATTTAATATAAGCTGCAGGAGTTAAAGATTTACCATATAAAATATAGTTTAATAAAAGAGGCCAAATAACAGGGTAAAAAATTAAAAAAATAGTCCATTCAATGCCAATAAATCTAATAAGCATAAAAGGAAAAACAAAATAGCTCAATATTCCATGTCTTCTGCCTAAACAAGCTATTCTTTCCTCATCAAACAAGCGTTCATTTAGCATTTTGATCATTGACCATATCATTCCAAATGCTAATGCTATAAGGATAAGAATCTGCCAATTCCAGAATGTTAAATTGAAAAATATAAAAGGAATAAAAATAAAAATTATTATTATGATTTTAAAGAAAATAAATAGAGCCTTATAACATATGGGTACATGCATTTTTTTAGCAGTGCTTACACCCAAGTATACTGGAAGTGTTATCGCGCCAGCTTTTCTGTCATTTTCTACATCTTTAAAGTTACCCTCAAACACATCCATGATAAACACATAAAGAAACATTATTGTAACAACCACCCAAGTTATACCTCCCAATTCATGTAAACTTCGGATGTTATTTGAGACTGCAACAGCGCCAAAAAGGCAGAAAGACGCCATTGCCCCTGATAAAAAAAGCTCAGCACACACTATTTTTTTACAAAATGTATTATAAAATATTCCAAGAATTACAGAAATTAGAAGTATCAACATCAATAAAATATCTCTGAAGTAAATCGATGGGATTATAAAAATAGCAATCAAACAAGATAAAATTATAACCATTGCAGCATTCTTTGATACTGTACCTTTTACCAGTGGACGGTCGCTGAATTTTTTAGAACGTTTATCGATTTTAGCATCCATATAATCATTTAAAACATAACCAAAAATGTTACCAATCGCACCCATTAAAAGGAGTATAATTAAGGTTAAAAAATCTAAATTTGCATCTTTTACACTCAATGCTCCAATAACACCAATTATTGATATACCAAGTGAGGATGGCAGTCTAAATAATTTTGCATATTCTTTCAATGTCCCTTCTTTCATTTATTTATTCCCGATTCAACTTAAAATTAATATATTTTAAATATATTATTTATATAAATAACTTTTTATATATTATACCAAAAAGATATATAAAAAAAGAATTTATTGTTGCAAAATAAGCAACATTTTACAATAAAAAAATAAAAATCATTTAAAAACTTATTACATCCTTATTAAATTACAGAATTTTTTCTTTAAAGGAGCATGCTTTACAAATTATTTGAGATGTTGGCTCACCACATTCACCACAGATATTTAACTTAGCAGGTGGATATTTATCAATTAGAATATCCTTAATACCATTGTAACTATTCAAGATGCTATGCCTTGTTCCAGGGTGGCCATATTCTAGGTTATCTATAATATCTCTAAAAACACCACGTAAAGCATGAGTTGAATAAGGACATTCACCATCATGATATTCAAGATTTTTTAAAATAGCATACAAAGTAACCTCTTTTTCTGGAATGACTCTGAGAGGCAACATGCGAGGTACAAGACCAGGTTGAATTTTTTTATGTGGACCTAAACGTGCAAGCTTCTGAATATCTCCATTAACAAAGTTCATTAATATTGATTGAGACATATCATCCAAATTATGACCTGTCACAAGCCTACTAACTCCAAGTTCTTTTGATTTTTTATTTAGACATAGTCTTCTAAAAACACCACAATAACTACATTCCCCAATATCTTCATTTAACGAAGCAATTTCATCAAGTGATTTTCCAACAACATTTTCAAAAGATACAATATTATGTTCAATTGCAAGTTTTTTACAGTTATCAATTGCACATTTTACACTTTCTGGACGATAGCCTTCTATCCCTTCATCAATTGTTATAGCAATAAGGTCAATATTTGGTCTTTTTGAGAAGATATCATTAATAATGTGAAGAGCAACTGTACTATCTTTACCGCCAGATATAGCAACCCCTATCTTTGAACCATTTTCAGTTCTCCCTTGTTTTTTAATATCTTTCTTTACCCTTCGTTCAAAATAATCTATAAAATGATTTTTACATAGATGTGTTCCATTGTAACGAATAAAGGTGATCGCAGGTTTTTTACACTTGCTACAAGTCAAACTCATAAAGAATCATGAATATATTCTAAATAAAATAGTTATTGATAGAGCATATCTGCCTTAACTTCAAACGCAATAATAGGATACTCCAAATGAAAATTTGATATTGTTTTTGGATGAAGCTCACCAAAAAGTCCAATTTCCTTGTTTTTACCAATAATTGAAGCACATCTACCTTTCACAAAAGCTGGATGTTTATTACTGTCAATATTAAATTTTGTTCCCGAATCTCTCAAAATTGCATCTACTAAGGATTTACACTCTGTGAAATTTGCTTTGGCATCTATTCTTACAAATGCAAGATTATATTGATTTTTATAATTATTATTAACAACAATACCGAGTTCAAAAATCTGCTGAGGTAAAGGATGATGTCTATTTTCATTTAGGATCTTGAGTAATGAAGGAATCAAACCAACACGTAAACACGAATAATCTTCACCTATAGGATTTTCGATTCTGACTCTATCAGCAATATCAAGACTCATTTTTTTAAATTCATCTAGCTCATTAGAAATCGTAAATGTAGTAACCTCATTGAAACCTAATCCTATCATAATATTTCTAAGACTTCTATACAAATTGTAGCTTGACAAGGTCTTACCAAAAGTTAATGCTTTAGGAAATTCAATTTCAAATTTATCAAAACCAAAACCTACTGCTACATCTTCAGCTAAATCTATATCATGTAAAATATCTGCTCTCCAGGCAGGTATCTCAACATTTACTTTTGATTTACTAGTAACAGCATTATATCCCATTTTCTTTAAACATAAAGCAACATCTTTACCATTGAGTTTTGTTCCAAGAATTTTGTTTACATAATCTACTGAAAAACTTCTTTTGTCAGGAGTTAAATCTGGAGAAATGAATGATTTACCATTATCACTAACTGTTGTGGTATAAATCTGTCCTCCTCGCTCTACTAGAGATGTTGTAACAATATTTATTACATAATTAATAGCCTTTTTATCAGTTCCAGTAACATCAATGAATAAATCTGTTGTGAAAGGTGTTACCTCAGTTAAACTACCATTAATTATTGGAGGATAAGAAAGCACATTATTATTGGCATCAACAATCAAGGGATGTTTATCGAAACCTTCCAATATATGAGCATAATCAACACCTTTTTCATGTCGCTCAAGTATCTCACTTAACGTCATTGATTCAACTTTGTTTAGAGGAACAAACTCTATTGAATCAGGATCAACTGCTTTGTAAGTGAAAGGAGGTTTCACAGGCTCATAATTATGAACTCCAATTGCGACCTTTTTTCTATTTCTACCAATACCCCCATGTAGTTTTTCTTGTAGTTCCATAAGAGATGAAATAAGTTCATCAGTCATTATTACATTTTTAACTAGCGCAGTTACAACAAAAGGTCTTACTTTTTTAACAGATGAATCAACATTAATGATAATATCAGATTTCTTAGTATTATATTTCTTAAGTCCAGTTTCAAATTCAAAAAATGCTCTAGAGGCTCGAGCTATCCCTTCTACAGAAGCAAGATCCGGTCTATCTGGAAAAAATTCAATGCTAATCTCATCATCTTCAACTTTATCAAGATCGGCTCCTATCATAGGTAATCTTTTGATGAGTTCATTTTTTGATATTTTATGACCAAGAAGAGAAATAAAGTCGTTATAATCAAATGTTACAACTGGCATATGAAGGTGAAATATGTTTTCAGTATTTTAATGAATAGGATTGATTATTGATTTAATCATTTTTTTAAAAAGATTATTAATAAAACCTTTAATTAAGCAAATAAAAACATGGGAGATTATAATGAGCAAATTCAAGCTAGTGATATTTGACATGGATGGAACTCTTATAAAGGATAGAGGAATATTTGTAATTGCAGAGAAAAAAGGATTCAAAGAAGAACTAATTAAAAAAATTAAAGATGACAGCATAGAATTTTATAAGAGAAGTATTGATATTGCAAAATTATCTATAGGTCTAAACAAAAGAGAAATATTGGAGATATTTAGATCAATTAAGCTGAGTGAAAATGTTGAAAAAGTTATTACTGAGCTTAAAGAACATAATATTAAAACTGCGATTGCAACTGATAGCTACAAGTTTTTAGCAGATGACCTAAAAGATAGGCTCAAAATCGATTATACTTTTGCAAATAACCTTATAATAAATGAGGATATTATTACTGGTGAATTAGAGATTCACAATAAGGATTTAACACAAGATTTTTTCAGCGGTGAGATATACTCTATTTGTAAAAGCTGTGCTTTAGAACAACTCTGCAATGAGCTTAGGATAAACCTAAATGAAGCAATTGCAGTTGGAGATGGAAAGGTAGATATCGGGATGATTAAAAAGGCTGGTTTAGGAATTGCATATAATGCACCAGAAGAAGTGCAAAAAAATGCAGATATTATAACCAATGATCTTAGAAAAATTTTAGATTATATTTAGATGTGATGGTATGGATATAAAACAAGATGAAATAACAACACTTCATGAGCTATGTGTTGATAAAAATAAGTTATTAAAATGTGTTAGTGATGCTGCTAATGAGCGGCCTGTTTCTGTAATAATGCCAATGCTTTATAGAGAGATAAAAAATGACGCCTTAAAAAATATTATAAAAGGATTGAACAAATGCACTTATTTAAACGAAATAGTAATTCCATTAGCTGCAAAAAATGAAAGGGAATTTAGGCAAGTTAAACGTTTTTTCTCTGATTTAAAAATCCCAAATTTGATAATGTGGTGTAACGGACCAAGAGTTGAAAAATTATTAAATGAACTAAAACTAGAAGGTCTCAATCTTTTAAAATATAGTGGAAAAGGAAGAGATGTTTGGCTTGCATTGGGTATTGCTAGTATCAAATCATACGCAATTGCACTTCATGATGCAGATGTTCTACACTACGATGAGACGATTCCGACAAAACTATTATACCCTATTATCGAACCTGAACTTGACTTTAAGTTCAACAAGGGTTATTATGCAAGGGTTAACCTAGAAAAAAAGATTATTTACGGACGGGTATTCAGACTGTTTCTCCATCCACTTTTAAGAGCATTTGTTGATAACATCGGTTATGAAACAGATTTTGTGAGATTTTTACGCTCCTTTAGATATCCAATTTCTGGTGAATTTGCAATAACTAGTGATCTTGCTAGAGATGTTGATCTTCCAGGTGACTGGGGTATTGAGATTGGCATTATGTCTGAGATGTACAGAATTGTATCTTTGAAAAAAATTTGTCAAACAGATCTGGGTTTCTATGATCATAAGCATCAAACGGTTGGATCTGTTGATAAGGGACTTTTAAAAATGACAGGAGACATATTAAAAACACTCTTACGCGTTTTAATCGAAGAGGATCATGTAGAGTTTCCCAAGGAAAAATTGGTATCTTTAAGAGTTTTATATGTTAGACATGCGCGAGATAGCATTAGGAAATATCATGCTGATGCCCATTTTAACAGTCTGAGATATGATAGACACATTGAAGAAACCATGGTTGAAAGATTCAGCCAACAAATAATGAATGCAGGAATAACCTATATGCGAAAACCAGTTGGTACACGTATACCTGATTGGTTAAGAACGATATCTGCACGTAGAAAAATTAGAGAGCAACTTTTAGATATTGTAATTGCAGATAACGAAGGCTGATAAAAATAAATCAAAAATCGAATGTAGTTTTAAAACTTTAAGACTGGTTAGTACATTATTTGCATAGTTCAGCGTTTTTATTTACTGAGACAAAAAGAAAAAAACATTATAGTTTTGATTTTACCTCTTTGAATATTGTAAGATAATCATCTGCAATTTTTTTCCAGTTATACTCTTTTTTTAGGATATTGTATGCTCTTTCTGCTAATTTCTTCCGCTCCTCTTCATGAGTAAGAAGATATACTATTTTTTCTGCAATGGATTTAGGATCTTTTGGTTTAGATGTAAATAATACACCTTGTTTTTTTAATTTTACAATAAAAGAGCCAAGTTCGCTGATAATAACTGGTCGTTTCATTCCTATCGCTGTAAACATAGTGCCACTCTGACTGATCCCTACATATGGATGAACAACAATATCTGCAACTTTAAAGAAGGATTCAAAGAGGATATAGTCTTCTACAAATCTACTGAATAAAAGAAATTTTTTTTCTAAGCCTAGCTTTTGTATCTCATTTTGATATTGTAATGGTTTTTCTGCAAGTTCTATTGAGCCAGCTGCTATAAATAATGTTTCTGGTAGTTTCTTAAGGACGTATGGTGCAGCCCGAATCAAATGTATCAATCCTTTGTAATCCCGTATGAAACCAATAAATAGAATCACACGAGTTGTATCACTTATCTGAGTAGAAAGATGGTTACTTACAATTATTCGTGCGTCTCTATCGTCAACTTTGTTTTTATTCATTGCATGATAGTGTCCATGAGGGATAACACTAATTGGAATATTTATCCCTGCATTTCTCAGATCATTTAATTCATCATTTGTTAAAACAACGATATGGTCTGCACAGACATATGCATCAGTAAAGAGTTTTAGGTCACCTTCCTGAACAATCTGAGGATAAGCTTCGTGTAATGTTAACACAATAGGAATGTTTTTCTTGTTCAATATTTTTGAGTATTCCTTTAAAAACCAGGTTATTTGTCTACCTGCCCACATGACAAAATAGACACAATCAGGTTTTATTTTATCTGTTAGTCTCACCAGATCCTCTAAAGATTTTTCGTTGTTATATTCTATAATATAATATGGTCTTTCAGGGTTTATTACCTCTAAAATAAAATCATCAGTTACCCTTGTAAACGGTTTGGCATCATCTTCTTTCCGTTTCTTTCTATATGTTACTATTGTTATATCAGCTAATTTATCTAGCTCCTCTATCAAACATCTACTCCAATGACCAATACCGCCCCGTAATGGGGTGACACATAATATCTTAACCTTTTTCATGACTTGTATCTCGTCTCCTTCTTAATTTACTCATGCAGTAGCCCTATACTATAGCTATTAGTTAAAAATATTCATTTATTTTACGTATATTTTATTGATAAACCTTTAGACTATGAAGCAAAAATTTAATATGTCTAATTTTATACCCAAAAAGATAGGACGAGATGCACAACTGGAGAGCTATGCCGTTAAAACAAAGATTTTTTCAGATACCTTTTAAGGAAAAGAACAGTATAGGAAAAATAATTGGATTTATAGTTATTAAAAGAATGTGTAAAAGTCAGAGTGAAGTTTAAAAAACATTTAATAAAAAATATGAAGGTTTGATAAAGTGAATCAAGAGTGGAATAAGGATATAAATTTAAAACTAGAATTAATTGAGAAATGTAGAGAAATGAAGCCAGTGGACATAATGGTTGGGGTGCTTTGCAAGGATGTTGAGACCACTGTTTTAAATGTTTTAAATGTAATAAATGAAGGACTCTATAGATACTTTCCAGACTATAAAAAGGCAATTGTTGTCAGCCTCGGAGAATCTTCCGACAAAACTGAAGAAGTAATAGGTCTTTTTCAACCATATAACTCCATAGAAAAGATTGTTATAAATGATATCACAGAGGGAGGGAAAGGTGCTGGTGTAATGACTATCTTTGAGATAGCTCATGAATCTGAAGCTAAGTCTGTTATTTTAATGGATGGTGATCTACTTAGTGTAAAACCAGTATGGATACAAACTATTGCAAATCCTATAATTTATGGAAGAGCTGATCTTACAGTTCCCTACTATATTAGAGATAAAAATGATGGTGTTATAACAAATAACCTAGTTTATCCTTTTACAAGGGCTCTTTACGGATTAGATATCAGACAACCAATAGCTGGCGAGTATGCTATATCAAAAAATCTTTATGAATTATTACGAAATCATCCACTGTTTCCACCTGATTTTGGTGTTGATATATTTATTTTAACTGTTGCAGCAGCTGAGGGATTATATGTTAAAGAAGGATTATTTTCTTTGAAAATTCATGAATCAACAACTCGTTATCTTGAACCTGAGAAATTTTTAATTCCAATGTTTAGAAAAGTAACAGGAAGCATGTTTGAATTAGCAAAATATTATGAGGAATATTGGAGATCGAAACCAAAACTTTGGCGTAGTAAGTATTATCGGGAATGCTTCAGTCAAAAGCCAATACCTGTTAGAATTGATATCCCAGAAATGAAGAAATCTTTTGAATCAGAGTTTAAATCATTAAAGTATACAATGGAAAGGTTTCTTCCAAAAAGTATAATTGCTTATTTAGAAAGAATAGTTAATAATAATGAAAGATTTGATTCTGAATTATGGACCGAAATTGTCTACAACTATGCTGCTGCATGGAAAAATATTAAAACTGAATCTGACAAATGTCTTCTTCTCGATACTCTTAAAACCCTTTGGATTGGACGTTATGTAAGCTATGCAATGGAAGTAAAAGACATGGATATTAACGAGGCAGAAAAAATAATTCAAAAACAAGCAGAGGTCTTTGAAGGAAAGTTTGAGTACTTGAGATCAATTTATGAAGAACCTATCACGCCAACATAAATATAAAGGTGTTAGATATGAAAATACTAGCTGTAGCAGATATTCATGGAGCACAATTTAGGTTAAATCTTGTTTTGAAAAATATTGATAGGTTTTCACCTGATCTAGTGGTAATATGTGGTGATATCACTCAATTTGGACCCGGAGAGCTAGCCAAGAATTTTTTAGATCAAATATCAGTTGACACCCTTGCTATTACTGGAAATATAGATTCTACTGATGTAAGCAAAGGAATTGATGATAGCAAAGCAACAAGAATAGAGATGAAAAAAGTTGTAAAAAAAGGAATACCATTTTTTGGTATGGGTAGAGATATTTCTAAACAATTAAAAATAATAGATGAAAAAAAACTAATAGATGAATCTTGTGTATTAGTATCTCATGAACCTCCATATGGTGCACAGGATAAGGTTTTTCTTGGGATGCATGCTGGTAGTAAAAGCTTAAAAGAAATCGTTGAAAAATATAAACCACGCCTTTTATTATGTGGTCATATACATGAGGATCCTGGTAATAAAAAAATTGGTAAAACTACAGTTGTAAACTGTAGTATGGGCAAAAGAGGAGAAGGAACATTAATTGAAATAAATGAAAAAATATCTGTAAAAATGATTGATTAAATTATCCATTTCCTATTGTTTGGAATTTCCCGAACATTTTCTTACTGTTTAAATATAATGTTGGTATCTATCTATAAAAGATGGAAGGAAAGCTAAAAATCCGTAACAAGAAATGGAAATGTCTTGTATGTGGTGCCACAGGTAAACAGTTGTTAAATAGTTGGAAAGCAAATCGATCTGGACG
>DAOVGR010000051.1 GCA_030672305.1 Thermoplasmatales archaeon
TGTCCAGAAGAATCATGTGCAATATTACCAATGCATTCATCAAACTTCCAATAAGAATTAATAAAATCATCATTTAAAGGAGAACTATCAGGAGCTTCCCTTACTGATTGAATGCCTGTTTTTTTATCATATCCACTAATACTTGGTGCAACAGTTGCTCCAATAAATAAAGTAAGAATTCCTATAACCAGAGCTTTATTCAACAAACCAGGGTTTTTATCCATATTTTCATACCTCCTCCAATATTATCATCTGAAATAGGATATTTAAATGTTACAATAACTTAAAAAACATGATAAATTGAAAGGGTCTAGCTGAGGGAGGAAGGAAAGTATGAAAAAGTAGGATTATCCCAAAAAATCATTTTTTTTTACCTCCTTCTTATGTGTTTCACGATACCTTTTTTTATACTCTCTTAGTTTATCCTTATTCTCTTCCTGATACCTCTTTTGATACTCTCTTATTTTGTCCTTGTTCTCGTTCCGATATCGCTTATGATATTCCCTCATTTTATCCTTATTTGATAAATAATATTTGTGTGTATATTCCCTCATTTTATCCTTACTCATTTTTCCCACTTCTTTACTCAAAGATATTTTTTTATTCCAATATACCAGTTCCACAATCTGGACAATTACGAAATCCTGCGTGAACAGTACAGAAATAACAATGACAAGTTAAACATCTATAAGACGCTGGGAGTGCACACTTTGAACATACTGGCATTTTTTCCTACCTCAAAGATTTAAGATTTAAATCAGATAATCATTTATAAACTCTAGGATAACAAATGTTAACTTCTTCGGCTATAAATCATAACAAAACATCATCACTAGAAAAAAATCATTTCAAAAAATTTCCGAGTCTATATTATATTATACGCTCCAATTAATTTTGAAAAAAAAGTGTAAGTTTTTTTTATTTACATGGTGGGAATAGGTTATTTTAAAAATTAAGCCTATAGTATATTATATTCACTCTTATTAATTTGAAAAAAAATAAATAAAAAAATTAATTAACAGGAGTAAAATATTTTTCTAAAAAAAAAGAGATTTTAGAAAAAAAATTCAATATATAGTAATAAACTACGTTGAAATAAAGCATTAAAAACATTACAATCAAGTGTTAAAACCATTATAACTGAGGTATAAAATTATATTATTTATTTCCTCCTTTCTTCTTTTAACAAATGGTATATCTCCTCACCTAAAATAAATTTTATAATAATATCAACATTTGAGAGAAAACCATTATATTCTGAAGATTCTAAATTCAGAAAATATTCTCCTCTGACGCCTTGACGATACTTTAAAATATCCAAATCAATAAGCTTTCTAAGATGATATAGGAGTGTAGGTCGAGACCATCCATATTGTGTGAAATATTTATCAAGCTCTTTCCAACGAATTGAGCTATTTTCAGGTTTTTTACGGAAATAATTGACAATTTTTATATCTTTCATCAATGATTTATATGTCCCAAACTTGTCAACAACTCCCCTTACACTGTTGAGCTCACTTATTTGTTTCTGATGTTTTTCATTCAGGTCCTTCTGAACTTTGATATCTATCTGAAGAGTATTATTTAAAGATAAAAGCTCGGTTTGCTGTTTTTTTAACTGTTCTATTTCTAAACCTAGCTTTGAAGCATTTTTAACTTGTGATTCTAATTCCTGAACCTTTTGTTTTTCATTTTGATACCGTAACCGCTGTTGATTATTCTCAACAAATTTATGTATAATTTTTGCAGCATAAATAATAAGTTCAAATTTATGATTTGTTGTTGATAAAAAACCATATTTTAATAAAAAATTGAAAGCTTCTTCATCATCAAAAAAGAGTTTTCGTAAACGATAAAATTCCATATTTATCTACCATCTTATTTTTTTATCGAAATTATTAAGAACATACGGTTGAAATCGGATTAGACCTGTTTGTAACCCAGACGATTTAATCCGAAAAATTTTTATCCTTAGAAATAAACTTTCCATCCATACCCCTCTCTAATTTTTTTATTTCAATTTCTGTGAAAATCAAAGCTTGATCCAAAGTCATTCCTGACGCCTCAAGAAATTTTTTAGTTAGAGGATATTTTTGGAAGAAATCCTTAGACATTTTTGGATTCCTCCTCTAGCTTTTTTGCATGCTCTAAAAGTGCATTGTTAATTTCTTTTTTCAAAAAACCATAAAGCATCCCATAGCGTTTAACAATAGCAATCCGAAGCGGTTTTAATGTTTCTCGTTTTACTTTAATAGTAACCAAATCATCCATTTTTTATAACCATAAGCCTTATGTACTCTATGACGTATAATGTTTACTAAAAGGTAAATTTACTTACCTTTTTATGAGAAATGTACCATGAAAAAATTGAAGTGGGAAGATGATATTGTTAATTATCTTTTATGTAATGGAAAAACTACTGTTATGAAATTAAGTAAAAACCTCAAAATAAGTCCTAAAATCCTATTAGAAACTCTTACAAGACTTGAAGAAAAAGATTTAGTTGAAAAAGTTGCAGTAAAAGATCGAGGAACAGCCTATGGCATTACATCTTCATATAGAGGCCGGGCATTAAACCAATTATTCTATCTAAATAATATACCAAAAGAAGAATTTTGTACTGATACGATATCATTTAAACATTCAGTTTTTGGATTACCATCATTTGATAAACTGACTGACTATGAAAAAACTGCTGTATCAGCATTTCTTGAACAAATAGAAGATGCTTTAAATGGAATTAATAACCTTAAAAAAGAAGCAGATGTAAGTTTACATGTACAAATTTCAAGACTTGTGGTTGTACTAAATTTACTTCTTGAACATGAATCAAAATCAACCCAAAAAAAATTCTTATTATATCTAATTGATTTTATATCAAAACTTAGTAAAGACATTAAACTAAAAGTATGTCAAAATGAAAAAAGCCCTTATCCACAAAAAGCATTTCATATGTATTATAACAATTATGCAAAAGATATTCTTGAGAAACCTAAATATAGTAAAAAACCAGAACAAGAGATAGCTTTAATTTCTACAATTCCCCTTGATAGAACCAAAATTGTACAAAATAATATTGAACTTGCTATCAGTTCTACCATAAACGAATCATCATTTTCTACTGAGAAATACAAAAACAGATTAGCAGTAAGTAATCTTAAAAGAATTGCAGAAATTGTATGGGCAGGAAGACAATGTAAAAATGGTCTTTGGATAAAAGACGAACTTTCAGTAAAAAGATTCCAGTACCATCAACAACTTACTAAACATTATTCAAAAGAAGAAATAAAATTTATGCTTAGACTTATTAAAAATCTAAAGATAAATTATCCAAAACTCGATTATGTTGACTTAGAACAATTCATCATATTTCAAGGATTTAGTGAAAAAGGAATCTGGTATAATAAAGACTTTTATGAATGGGCAAATACATTATTTAATAAAATCAATTGGAATAAATATCTTGATTTTTCAATAAATAAACTAAACAAGTTACAAAAAGATTTACCAAAATCAGATGTACCACCACATCTTAACTATAATGAAATAATATTATATCTTATTGCACGAGCATATATTGAGATATTTAAACCATTTAAAGAAAAAGAGTTAGCCAAAGGATTCCATTTATAAAAGAATGTTTTGGTACCTATATCCTTGATTAAATACAATGATATTTTTAAAAAAAGAAAAAGTTGGGTTAATTTAATTTTTTTTATTCTTCCGATGTTACTTTTTTATCCCATTTGCTTTTTCTAGTTTTTCAAGTCTTAGCTCTAAGATCTCTGCTTTCATTTCATTCATCATATCCTTCATTTCTTTCATTTGTTTATCTTTTTCATCAGTTTCCTTTCTTAGTTCTTCTATTTCCTTGTTAACATAAGATAGGTCTTGTTCTACTTCAAAAACAGTTACATTATGTACTCCTTTCAAGAATTCATCTCCAAGTATCCTTTTGTTACTGTCATCTCCGTATCGTCTATATATGTTATCAAGTCCCTCCTCATGGCCTAAAAAGTATTCTGTCATATCTCTACCAAGATCTTTAGCCATCCAGGTACGGAAATATTTCCTTGTAACGTGAGGATGTATCTTATAACGAGGTTTACTCCCACTTGTATCCTTTTGAATAAATTCATCCTTGGCGTTTTCAAGTAGTCTATTCCATTTAGCACGAGCGGTGTGTGTATCCATAGGGAAAACTCTATCATCGTCTGTGCTTTTGGTGTATTTCTTGAAATTAAGTTTCTTAGTACTCCTTTCTAACCATGTTTGTTTTTCTTTCAACCATTCCTTTAATGCTGTTGTACATTCATCTGTTACAAAGGTTGTACGTCTATTGCCTGTTTTTGTGTACTCTCCTCTAATCTCAATCTTGGTAGGTTTAAAATCAAAGTCTATATCATTTTCCTTAATCTGACATACCTCTCCTATTCTCATCCCAGAACTAAGTAATGTAAGTATCAATGCTCTTTCAAGGGCGGACCCATGAGATAGTAATTGTTTAAACTGGTTTTTACTTGGTACTATATCTTGTACAAGGGTACGGCTCCCTTTTTTCCTTTTTCTAAACTGTTTCCAGAACACATTAGGTAAATCAACATAATTATCCTGGAGATATACACGAACACAACCAAGGTATTGAAATACACTATTTGGCGGATGGTTTTTTATTGCGTTATAAAACTTTGTTATATCTTTTTCATATTGTATTTGTTCTTGTTCTGTTTGTGTCCTTTTACCATTGAAATAAGTTTTAGGTTGTTTGTTAATTATTTTGAAATAATTTTTTAACATACTTTGGTAAGATAATTTTGTACTCTTACCGAATTGGGATGTAAATTCGTCTATACTTTTCATTTTTAATCACAAGACAGATAATGCACTAAAAAGTATATAAAAGTAATTGACGGCAACCTTTTATTTATGTATAAAGTTTTTCACTCCAAAACATTGTTAAATAATAGAAAAAACTTGATGAAAATAAATAATAGAAAATCTGGTTTATTGAAGTAAATCTAATATGTATCTAGGTATCAACTGCAAAATATCCTCTTTTCTTGACCTCTTATTTAATATGTCTTATATCTTAATATTTATCAATAACTATTAGGATATAATTTTAAAAAAAAATTAATTTAAACATTATATTTTTCTGTTTTTGTTTACAAATGCAATAATTAATATTCTTTTATTTATTTAGAAAAACTTATATTAAAGTCTATTATTACAATTTTATATTTCTAAGGGAGGAAAAAAATGAAAGGAAAAATAATTGGAATATTAGTTGCGACGCTGTTGATTGCAGCTGCATTACCTGCAGTAGGGACTATGAATAAAATAAATAATAAGGCACCATCTTCTACACAAAATTCTGGAGTGGAATGGAGCAAAACCTATGGCGAAGATGAGTATGATGTCTTTTATGACGTTGATGTGACAAATGACGGTGGATATATAATGAGTGGGAATCACGAAGAAAATGGTAATTATTATCCATATATTCTAAAGGTTGATTCAGTTGGAAATCAGGATTGGAATTGGACTATAAGGGATTTTGAAATAAATGGCACATTATATGATATATTTGATAATTGGGCACCTGCTATTATGCAGTCAAGTGATGGCGGATATGTTGCCTGTGTATATATTATGTGCGATGTGGAAGGTGAAGATGTACTAATTGGTGGTCTGGTAAGGTTTGACGAATCTGGTAATTTTGAATGGTATTCATACATTGGTGAAGAAGGTGTATGGTGGTTTATTCCAACAGAAATAATTGAACCTAAAGATGAAGATATTTATGTTATTTCAGGTGAAGGCGCCTACGTTGATGATCCTGCAAATGATTGGTCTGCTATGTTAGTAATAACTGATTTATCTGGTGGAATGATAGATCATGAATTCTATGATTATGGTGATTATCAGGATGAAGGCTTTGCTTTATGTGAAGCAAATGGTGGTGGTTTTCTTTTGACTGGTACGGCACGTGATACTCCATCAGGGGGAGATTATCGGATGATTAAAACCGATTCTAATCTTGGTGTAGATTTTAGTCAAACTTATAGTAGAACAGGTACTGATGTGAGTTATAATCATGATTGTTTCCAAACAGCAGATGGTGGATTTATTATGGGTGGACAAAGCTATGCAACTGGTGTTAGTATGGATGCATGGGTTGTGAGAACGGATTCTGAATGTAATATGCTCTGGAATAGAAGCTATGGAGAAACCTATACAGATACATGTTGGAGTATGGCAATGACCGATGATGATAAATATGTGCTCTGTGTAACTATTAACTTTAACGGTTATACTGGTGACAAGGAGGACACCCATCTAGTAAAGTTAGATGACAATGGTAATATCGAGTGGATTCAGATAAACGGTGGTCCAGAGAGAGAAGTTGGTTGTAGTATAAAGCAAACAAGTGATGGTGGTTTTATAGTAGCTGGTAGAGATGGCACATCATATTCTAAAGATGCTGATGCATTATTAGTTAAATTTGCACCATTTGATAACGAGCAGCCAGATAAACCTGATAAACCATCTGGAAAGAAAAGAGTAAAAGTTGGAACAGATTATACCTATGAAAGTAGTACATCTGACTCTGATGGAGACCAAGTGTATTATAAATGGGATTGGGATGATAATACAGATTGTGAATGGCTTGGACCATTTAATTCCGGTGATATCTGTGAGGCTTCACATAACTGGACAGAAGCCGGTGATTATGATATCAAGGTTATGACGAAAGATACAAATGATGGAGAAAGCGATTGGTCAGATCCATTAAGTATTTCAGCCCCAAGAGACAGAGCAATATACAATACATTGTTATTACGGTTCTTAGAACGATTTCCAAATACACTCCTGCTACTAAAAAACATATTTGGATTTCAATAGTCCAAATCTATCTTTTTTCTTTTTTTTTTTAATAATTTGAATCAGATACAAGCATTAATTGTAGACCCATTTTAATGGTTAAAGTTTTTTTATTCTAAAATCGATGTTTTTCTCATTTTGACTTTTTTACAGTAAACATTTAAATATTATTCATGACAAATGTTAGCAAGATACTTAATATCATTGAAGAGGTGAAAGGAACTGAGAATAATTACTAAAAAAACAATCACATTGATTATTTTTACACTTCTTACATGTCTTCCATTTATATATCTTACAGAGGTAATAGGTCTAGAATTATTTCTTGATTCATTTGAAAATTCCCATAATTACCTTTGCATACAAGACAAAGAAAACATGCTAGAATCAAATACAAATGGAGACCATTTAATTATACAAAAATCATCTCACCCAGGCTTTATAATAAAAGAGAGTGATTTAATAATATATTGTAATTTTGATGGTGATATTTCATATACAAAAGTAAATCATATTAATTCAATTGCAGCAGTAAAAAGATATCATATAGAAGAGCAAAATGAAGAACAAGGAAAATGTGTAATATTTGAAAATCAAATTTTGGGAAAAATAGTTGAAATAATAGATGACAATATTTGGAACTCGATATCTATTAAGATATGGGAAACATCAATTCATAATCTAAATCTGAGATCATTACTAATAAATTAAAAAAAATTACATTTTGTAATCATCAATATTTTCTGAAGATCCACTCGAGGAAAGTAAATCCTTTAAGGCCTTATGATATTTTTTTGGTTCAGAATCAAGTAGTTTCTTTGCAAAATCTTTCAAAAAATCTCCATACTCTATTTCAACCTGCGAATATTGCCATTTCTTGTCTTTTGCTTTACCAAACACAAGTAAAAACGCATAAGAAATTGATTTTGCTTTAGGATCATCTGGTCTCTTTTTAATTTCTGCAAGAGCCTCTCTTTCACCAAACGTTTTGTATGTTCTAACAACATTATCAATAAATTTTGCAAGTTTTGGCAGGTTTTTGTATTTAGGAAGCTGAGACAAGATCTGCTGTCTTTCTTTATAGTTAAAAACAAGTTCTAAAATATCAGAAGGTGTATCATTCAACGAAAAGAATTTTTCAGCCATCTCCTCGTTTTCAATAATTGAGTTTATTGCATCCAAACCATAATCCTTCCAAAATTTCTCCAATACTTTATTTGAAGTAACATTATCTAAAACGACAGGTTCTTCGACCTTTTCAAGAATAAGTTCTAAGCCTTCCTTTTCAAATTTGTTTGGTTTTAGTGCTTTTATAAATTTGTCAATATCTGTTCCATATGAAATCCCATCAAGAATAAGTATTTTTTCTCCTGATTCTTTAATTGATTCTTCACGATATTTCATGTTTGCTTCAATTAGTTTTATATCTGTCAAATCTCCAGATAAATATTCATTTAATTTTTGTATTTGTTCAGATCCTGTTTCTTTTTGTTTCACAACCTGACCAATTACCTCAATTGAAAAATCATTTGAAATACTAGGTTCAAGGATATATTTTGTCATATTGAAAATGGTATTCTTACTAGATTTAGCACAATCCTCACATATTGCAACAATAACATCTGCTGATTTCCAATGTATTCTGAGATAGTTTTTCTTATAGGTCTCTTTCTTTTTTACAACTTCTGGTTTTATATCTCCACATGTTGCAATACCATTTTTATACGAAAGTTTTGTTTTTTTCATTAAAAAATCAATAAAATCTTTTGGAGGTTTTGCTTCAAGTCCTGTAGATAAAAATCCATCATCCCATGAGTAAACATGTAATCGTTTTTTAAGTGAAATGTCTTTGATACCCAGCAATCTGAGTACAGGATTATCAAAGTATTGAACTGCTATCAATTTTTCTTTATCAGCTCTACCTCTTTGAGCATAAGCAATATCACCAGTAGGATATTTGGCAACGCCAAGATAGGGAGCCTTTTCTGAATGAGCAATAGTTAAAGTTCCTGCTAGTGCACCACTTAAATCACGCTTATTTGATAGCTTTTCAAGTTTTGCAATATCATCTTTGAAACGAAGTATCTTGTCTAAACTTTTTTTTATTTTATCAAAATATCTTTTAGAATAATTATCTGAATATTCTGGTAAAATGAGATATGGGTCATTTTGAAGTTCTTTTGCATTTTCTATAAGTTTTTTTTCCATTGACTTTGCAGCAGTTCTTGCAAAAGTTCTCACCCGTCTAAACTTTTTTGCCATAAAACCCTATCCCCATAATAATATCATATTAAAGTAGATTACTATCAAATAATCAAAATCTATTTATTGAATTGTTTGTTAATATTTTTGATTTCTATGAATGTCTATGAAGCAATATTATCAAGAAGAAGTATTAGAAGATTCCAACAAAAGTCAATCCCACTGGAACTACTAAAGAGATTTGCTAATGGAGCAAGACTAGCACCATCCGCAGCTAACCTTCAACCTCTAGAATTTTTCATTGTTAATGACAATTCGTTATGTAGTAAAGTTTTCGAAACTTTAGGTTGGGCAGCATATATTAAACCTACATGGACTCCCTCAGAAAAAGAAAGACCGGTTGCATATATCATCATGCTTATACGAAATCCAAAAAACAAATATTATCTTAGAGATGTTAGTCTAGCTTCTGAAAACATTGTTCTTGCAGCAGAAGAAGAAGGAATTGGAAGCTGTATTTTATGTAATGTTGATAAAGAAAAATTAAGGAAATATTTGAAAGTTCCTAAATCATGGATTATAGATTCTGTGATTGTTTTGGGATACAAAGCCGAAAAATCAATAGTTGTTGATTATAAAAATTCTGTGAAATATTGGAGAGACGAAAAGGAAGTTTTACATGTACCTAAAAGAAAATTAGAGGATATCATACATATAAATAAGTTCTAAAATGCAGGGGAAGGGATTTGAACCCTTGGACCTCTGCAGGACAAGGCCCTGAACCTTGCGCCGTTGACCAGGCTTGGCTACCCCTGCTTAAGGGATAGCAATTGAATATTTATTATATTAGTTTGCTGTGTTTAAAATACATATACTTTAAATATTTCTTCAATTATTGCGTCACCCTAAAAATATGGCCCGAGTAGTGTAGCCTGGTAACATATAGGACTGTGGATCCTCTGTCCCGGGTTCAAATCCCGGCTCGGGCCTGACAACCCTTAACATGACATGTTTTATCAGGAGAAAAACGACAAAAAATCGTTAATTTAAAAATTGTCATATAAGGAGAAGATTATTTTTGAATTTTGATACGGGCCTTTAACCTCCAATTCACATTCCAAGTTTGATTCCTATACTCAGCTTATTATTTTAGAAGGCTAAGCAGTCTTTCCAGCATTGGGAAACGTTCTAAAAATATAAAGAAAAAAAGAGAGGATTTTAAATAAATATAACCTATGGATACCCACCGATTTTTAAACTTGGATCACCAAATAGCACCCATTCTTGAACTGTTTTACTATCGATCTCGTCCCACGTATCTGGCCATGTGTCGATATACTTGGTTATTGTACCACCCCATGTTTCTCCAAGAATGTCAACACTCTGATTATATATATCAAAAAATTCTCTAGTAATATAGCCATTATAACCTTCAACACAATCTGGATCATCTATACCGTCTCCATCAATATCGTCATACATGTTACCAATAAGACCATATGATGCTCCTGTAGCTCCTATAGTTGCGATTGAACCGCCGTTGATTTTTCTAGTCAACCTCCAACTAAAACACTCGGAAATTGGGACACCCATTGTATGCATAAAGGGATCGTTTCTGAGTGTAGCTAATAATGTTACATTGAATTGACTTAGACAATTTCCACCGATAATACATATTGGCAGTTTTTCTTTATTACTCAACATGGGTAGATGATAACAATTGATTCCTCCTGTCCACGTTTCAAAATCACCCGGCCAATGGGTATTCCAATTAAACGGATTGCCAAATCCCGAAAACAGGAGAAAACCACATCCTTCAGAGACTGTCTTCTTAATATCCTTTTTTGTAGGTACAAGTCCTCCAGAATCTCTATTAGAGGCAAAGATCTTGACAGCACTGAACTCTGGCATATATGACAGTGCCTTATTACATACTAATTCTCCTTCCAACCAATCAGTACCAGGATCATTCCAATTTTCTCCACCTACAACTACCATTTTGTTAAACCAGGTTGGATCTGCTAGTGTCATTTCATACTTGATTATCTTTTTTACCATGATGGACACTTCGATTTTATTCCGACATGGCAGCCGTCCAACATAGACATCTGGATATAAATCAAGAACATCATTTTCAACAGACGGTATACCCCATGCAGCATAGATTCCATCTTCATTAGAATCCCAACTGGAGAAATTCATTTCACTATCATAGATATCAGCAAAGTATAGGTCACTGATAAATCCTGGCTCCCAGTCGTCAATATTGTTACAATACCTTACTGGAACATACCAACTTTTTGATCCTTGATTTATGTCATCTCTTGATACACCATATAAATAAGATTTCATACCACCTACAAGTAACACGTATTTAATCTCCCATGTATCAAGTGCATCTTTAATGAAGTACTTAATCTGTTCAGGTTTATCTACACCAGTATACTCATCATAAATTTCTTCTGTTGTTTTCAGTATGGTATTAATACCAACACTATTCTTATGGTCTATGAGCTTATTTAAGGTACTAGAAAACTTTGCAGGAGCTATGATAACCATATCATATTCTCCACCTAGTAGATTTGGATATTTTTCGTTAACAACAACCTTTTTTCCTACACCTAATGCAGCAAAACTACTTATAAAAAGCAACCCTACTACAAAATATATAATACCTTTCATTTTTTCCTCCCTTAGAATAACTGTGAATTGGTATGTTTTAGTTTTATTTAATCTTTACTAAAAAATTATAGAGATATTAATTGTAACATTTGTAATAATAAATAAAGATTTTTGCCGGGCCTTTAACTTTTGTATGGTAAGCCCGGCTCGGGTCCCTGATAATAATTAGCACGATAAGTTTTAAGAAGAGGAATAATAAAAATTAGACAGAACTTATTTTAAAATAATCTAAATAAGGTCAGCAGTCTTTCCAGCATTGGGAAACGATCTAAAAACCCTCTTATTTTCTTTTATGAAATTAGAAATTTATACTACAGTATTTAAATACTTGTGAAATTATAAAGATATCCGATTATGAAATATTACAAAGGTAAACCAATTGGATTATGGATATTAGCAGTTTGGATAATTCTATCTCTTATCTATTATTATACTAGTCCAATCCTAATTTGGGGAATGGAACCATCATCTTATGCATTAATTAATTTTTCAGGTTGGTTAACAATAGCAGGGTGGATATCTGTTATCTTGGATATATTTCTAATATATGCTGTAACAATTGGATTTAATAATGCAAAAAATTGGGCAAGAATATACACAATGATTGCCCTTTCTATTCCGGCTTTTTTTTCAGTATATTTTATATTTATAGAAAGAGTATGGCCATATGAACGATACGGATGGCTCGTACTTTATGTAATAGTCATATCATATCTTATGATGTCTGAAGTTAGAGAATATTTTGGAGTAAAAAAGTGGTTGCTATAACATAATAGTAAAACTTAAGTCAATACCCAGAAACAGGATTGTTATTCCAACACTTAGTAGGATGTTCTTATGCATATTATACCTTCTTGATTTATTTGTATTTTAAATTAATAATATCCAATTTTTACTTTCAAAGCAGCACCAAGATAAAAAAAATCAAATAAACCTCTAATAATTTTAATACCAGTAAATCCAACG
>DAOVGR010000029.1 GCA_030672305.1 Thermoplasmatales archaeon
TATGTTTGGATGTTTTTGAACGTCATACATTTTTGGAGCTTCTATGCATATTGAACAGTCGTTCGTTGGTAAGGTTTTGTCAAGTCGAGCCATAAGCCCGCCTATTGTAGGAGAATTATCAACCAAGTACACTTGAAAATCATAATCAGCTAAATTCAACGCTGCCTCGATTCCAGCAATACCTCCCCCAATTATTAGAACAGCTTCAGACATATTTACAAACCTTAACAGTTACAAGATTATAATAAGACATTTTGAGTTTTTTACTTAAATAACACCTTTCTTTTTCAGGTCAACTTCATCATATCCAAGGCTAGTGTAAATCTCTTTATTGTGCTCCCCAAATCTTGGAGGAAAGCTTAGATCTAGCTTGCCGATTGGCTTCACCGGTGGAGGCGCAAGAATCACTTCTAAATCAGTTTTAGGGTCCTTAGTGCGTAGCAACTTTGAACTTAGGTATGAATCCTCTAACACATCCTTAATCGTACTAACCTCAGAGACAGGAATTTTTTCTTTCTTAAACATTTGGAGAATTTCTGATGTATGTTTTTTATGCAATACGGAATTAATATCATCATTCAATTGATCAGCGTGAGCCGTTCGATCGTTGTTTGTGGAATACTCTAGTTTATCCAAAACTTCAAAATCTGGAAATTCTATCATACTTCTCCATTGAGCCTCATTCCCAACAGCAATTGAAATATAACCATCCATAGCCTTATACACACCAACCGGTGTAAAGTTGGGATGGAAATTGCCGGTTTTAGGTATGTCTATTCCTAGACTAACCAATGGCACCTGGAGAGATAACAGAGACATGGCACAATCAAGCATTGAGATGTCAATTCTCCTACCCTTCCCAGTTTTTTCTCGGATATATAATGCTTTCATAATCTCGCTATAGGCTTGGTTACCCGCCTCAATATCAACAATAGATACGCCAAACCTTAATGGTGGCGTGTTTGGTTCTCCATTTACATCCATGATCCCGGAATAAGCTTGAATCATGGGGTCATAAGCTGGTTCAGACCGGTCAGGTCCGAAACCGGAAATTTCAACCCAAATTATGTCACTCTTGATAGATTTTATCCTTTCATAATCAATCCCTAATTTTTTGTAGTTTCCAGGTAATTGGTTGCATGCAAATATGTCCACCTCTAGCTTACCAATGAGCTCACCAAGTATCTCTTGACCTTGAGGGGCACCAAGATTCAAAGATATTCCTTTTTTACCTGCATTTACGGACATGAAATATGCATTCATGCCTTCTTCATCTATAACCTTTTTACCAACCTTACGGTTAGGATCACCCCATAATGGTTCGATTCTAACTACATTTGCCCCTTCCACTGCTAATCTCCAAGTGCAATAAGGTAAAGCTGCTGCCTGCTCAACAGTTAGCACCTTCACATCCTTTAAAAAGCCATTCGATTTCAATGTCATCATCCACCTCCAACTATATGAGAAATCAGGATCTCATCACCAGGGTTTAGAATGTATGATATTTCTTTTACTTCGGAGTTGATTGTGATTAAAGCACTCCTATGACCTAAATCTTTTCCAAAAACTTTCTTAAATTTCCTACCATATTTTGCATAGAGCACCTCAATCAAATCTTGAAGAGTCATTCCCTCACTTATTGGAATTACCTCCTTCCTTTTTTGAGTTATCTGGGAAAAAACCATCAGATACTTTACAGTAACATTTGTCATTTCTTACCCCTATCAGAATTTTTAGCCCCTAACAAGTCTTTTCTAACGAAAGAAAAAGAGCATTTACTTTGACTAATTTGTAAGCCTGCGCACTTATAACAAATACCCCTATCAAAATCAAAGTGGTCCCTGCATGTAGGTTTTTTACACTCACTACAAATGTAAGATCTTATGTCTGTATGCGACAAATCTATTCTTCTTTTGCATGAACTGCATCTTGGCATGAGTATACCCACATTTTACTTTACCAGATTTTCCTTATCTAAATCATCTAAGACCTCTTTCATATCTAACTTAATAAGTTCACTTTTTTTTATGAGGCCAGTTTTTAAATCCCATCCTCTATTAGTATAATATTCATCAAGCATCTTTTCTAACTGTTCCTTCGGAAAACTTTGTCCTTTTCTCGGCCCTTTTTTAATAGGCTCTGAAAACTTCTTTGGAAGCATATCATCCTTCCGCCGTATACCAAACCGTGTATTCAAAGCCCTTTCAATGTTCACGATTCTATGTCCGATATCTAATAATTTTTTATAGTCTATTTTCATGCCTGTCGCGGCGCTTATCCAGTCATGATATTTTATTGAATTAACCTCCTTTTTGTTATGTAATTTTCCCAAAAGTTCTGGAACAGGATACTGAGCATAATATGACCCATGCATGAATCTACAACTCCCTATCGAATCGGTAATTGCAGCTAAATTTTCATGCCAGAGAACCATCCTAACCTTTCCGTCATAACTCATGAGATCACATGCCTTCTCAGATCCAAACAATTCTTTTCCAATTTCTGGAGGCATCCTAATCATCTCAAAGACCACGTGTGTTCTAAGATGATCTGAACCACGACTAGAAATAGCATATGTCAAGCCAAAACCTTTTGCAACTCGAGGATCACAAGCAATTGTATCCATACCCTTAATCGATGTTGTGTAATCAACTGCATTTTTTCCTATCTTTAACGCAGCCTTATATGCCCCAAGAGCCCCAAGAGAACCCAATTTATCCTGTTTATTTGCAATCCTGTGTACCATTTCCACCATTGCATCAGCGTTGCCGAACTTCAATCCCAGTTTGTCTACGTCTTCTAATATTCCTTCCTCTACGAGTTCCATAAATGTAGCTATGGCGTTTCCGCATGATACACAATCCATGCCATAGTCATTTGCTAGAGTATAGGCATGAAAAACTGCTTCTAAATCTGAAACACCACATTTGGATCCAAAAGCAGCAATACCTTCAAATTCTATGGCTCCTCTTGTCCCAGCATATTTTCCGGATTCGATTCTTCCAAATCGTTTGCATCTATTAGGACAGGACATGCAAGCACGTCCTCCTGGTATGGGACTTGAACGCGTTGAGTATTTATCTCGAAATTCTTCACCTGATATTGAATCGGCTCCTTCGAAGGTGGTTTCCCTAAAGTTTCTAGTCGGAAGCCATCCTTGTGCGTTACCCCAATTAACGCATATTGGTGTTCCAAGCGCTTGGTGCTCTCCTGTAAGAAACCCAGGATCGTTTAATATACCTAACCAACCATCTCGCACAATTTCTAAATATCTGTCAGGATCTGCAACTTTAAGCTCACCTGAACCGCTTACTGTAATAGCTTTGAGATTCTTTGAAGCCATTACGGTGCCTGTCCCTGTTCGACCAGCAGAATCCCATAAATTAAATATTATTGAACAAAAAAGCACACCGTTTTCTGCAGCAGGTCCAATAGCGGCAACTTTTGTATCGTATCCTCTTTGTTCTTCCTGAAGGGCCAATGTTGCTTCAAAAATACCTTCTCTCCATAAATGAGCCGCATCCTTAAGCTCGACATGTTCATCATCTATGCATAAATAAACTGGTTTTGGGGCTTTTCCCTTAATAATAATATTATCATAGCCGGCATATTTGAGTTCAGAGCCCCAGTCTGAGCCTGCATTTGAGTTTCCATAAATTTCTGTTAATGGTGATTTTGTGGCTACATTTATGCGGCCAGTTGTAGGGCCTAATAGACCAGTAATTGGTCCTGTAGAAATACATAAAATATTATCACTATTTAAAGGGTTTATATTTGGTTCAAGCTCATCAAACAGAATTTTTGCATCTGCACCTCGCCCTCCTAAGTATTTCTCAACTCTCGGTTTAGACTGCGTTTCCTTTAATATTTTACCTTTCGATAAATCAACCCTTAAAGTTTTACCTGCATACCCTCCATAGTCGAAAGTCACTCTTTTTTTCCCCCTCCAGTATCGATAGGACGAGTTGATTTTGGAAGGTTCAATAAAAAGTGTTGAATCCGATCTGCACTCTTACGCTTTGGAAATTCTTCAATTTCCTCGTAATACTCAATCCCACCGGTTACACACCATTTAATACACTCAGGTGACCCATCACATAAATCACATTTATAGAATATCTTACGATTTTCATTAAAATGGATAGCACCAAATGGACAGACTACCATGCACTGTTTGCAACCGATACAAAAATCTGGGCTGAGGACTATTGCATTCGTTTCAGTGTTTCTACTTAAAGCTCTCGTTGGACATGCAGTGATACACGGCGCATTATCACATTGTTCACATCCAATAGGGATATCAAGCCCTTCCTCATCAATACGAACAATCTTGATTCTTGACTTCGATGGGGCAAAAACACCCTCTTTATGAAAGCTGCAAGCCAATTCACAAGCTCTACATCCAGTGCACCTCTCATAGTTGAAAATAAGCTTTCCCATTGTTATGCTCAACCGCCCCATGTAACTATAAGATAAATGTTAGACTCATTTATACTGGAAGGGTTATTTAATGATATCGTATGGGTGGAATGGCTCTGTGTAAACCATTTACTTTATCAGACATTTTCATAATTCCTAGCCAAGAGAACAAAGGCGTTCTATACAGTAATATATGCTAATTGTTTTATACGACTAATAGCATTTGAAGGATCATATGAATGTTCTAGTTCTGGGTACTGGGGGAGCCGGGATAAGGGCAGTTCAAGCAATAAGAAACGTGGATAAAAAGATAGACATAAACTTGGTATCTAAAGAAGATTGTATGCCCTACTCACTCTGTGGACTGCCCGATTTTTTATCTGGGCAGACCTCTATGAAAGTTTTAAGTCGATTAGACGCTGATTTTTTTACTGATAATAATATCAATTTGATATTTGGGAAAGAAGCTATAAAAGTGGATCCTTCAAAGAAAATTGTGCATTTTAAAAATAATTCTATGAACGATGCAAATGAGATACTTGAATTCGACAAGCTCTTGATTGCTACCGGCTCAAAACCAATAGTACCCACTATCTCTGGGCTAAATAAAAAACAAGTATACATTGTTTCTAATTTGGAAAGTTTTAAAAGTATTATTAAAGGGTTAAAAAAAGCAGCAAAAATCGCAGTCATTGGTGGCGGATTTATCGGTATTGAATGTGCTCAGGCCTTGAAACAAAGGAAAAAGGAAGTCATTGTAATTGAAACTCTTGACCGCATTCTTGCAAATATGTTTGATGAAGAGATATCGAGCATTGCCCAGGAGAAACTAGAGAGGTTAGGCATTAATTTCATTCTAAGTAATAAGGTGAGTGAAATAATCGGGAAAGAGAAAGTCGAGGGCCTTAAATTAAAAGATGGAAAGATAGATTGTGATATGGCACTCTTGGCTGCTGGGTTTAGACCCAACATAGATATAGTTAAAGATTCCAAAATCAAAGTCAACCAGGGTATAATTGTAAATGATTCTATGGAATCAAATGTTAAGGACATCTTTGCTGCTGGTGATGTCGCTGAATCCTTCGATTGCATTTATGGAGAACCTGGTTTAAAAGCAACATGGTCAAACGCTGTAGAACAAGGGCACATTGCAGGACTGAATATTGCTGGTAAAAGGTGTAAATATCCCGGTTTTCAGTCTTTTAATATTATCGATATCAACGACGTACCATTCTTAAGCATGGGCAATGTAACCAATTTACCAGAGAACTGTTCTAAGTTTTTATTAAAAGGCATAGATTCTACACGAAAGGTGTTTATTCAAAATGATAGAATTATAGGTATGGAGTTCCATGGTGATATTACAAACTCTGGATATCTATTTTCACTAATAAATAAAGCGTCCAATATAAAAGGATACAATAAGAAGATACTCTCAAACTATTTTCGGCACCGTTGGAATGGGGATGTGACAGTTAAAGGTACGATAAAATAAAAGTGGAGAATTTTAATATTTTTATAAAAATACTGCTAAATAATTAGCAATATTTTAAATAATTAAAATATATTATAGAAGTAATAGTTCGTTGAGGTGAAAATTTTGAAGAAACAAAATAAAATAAACTCCCTATTAAAGGCCAGTGTAATTTCAATAATTCTGATTATAACAACCTTTACAAGTTTAACACTAGCATCACCGTCAATTACAAATTATGAAGAAGCAGCAAATTATGTTATAAATCAACTATCAATAGACAAAGATGAAGTTTTTATTTATGTTTGGGGTCCTGTTGATAAAGGGGAAGAAATTCTCACCACAAAAGGCTATATTATGGATGCGCCTGAAAAGGGATTTATTACTTACATTGACCTTTATCCTAGAGCAAATTTATTTCATCCTGTACAATATATTTTCTTATCTGAAACTACCGAGGAGTTTATTGTAAAGGATGATAAGTATCCACCAAGTAATTTTAATGATTATCAAATGATTGATACAGAAATTGGAGAGATTTTTAAATCAGCATATAATAGAAGAGCTTCTATAAATGAAGGAAAAATTCAACTACCTATTAAAGGAAAATCAGATTCTAGGTATGCTGTTCTTATGAATGGTGGATATAATTCTGGTAATAATCATGTAAGATATTGGAATGATTTATCAAACATTTATATTGCTTTGGTTGATGTTTATGGTTTTCTTGATGAAAACATAATTGTTCTTTGTTCTGATGGCTTAGATCCTGCTGCTGACCAATCAAATGGTCAAAATTCAGATCCCGATCTAGATGGTGATGGTGATGAAGATATTATGTATTCCTGCATTTTATCAAATGTAGATTTGGTTTTTGAAGAACTAGTAGAAACTTTAAGTGGAGGAGGTGAATTATTTATTTTTACCACTGATCACGGTGCTTCAGTCAGTGGATGGGAAACTCTATTTAATCTATGGAATATGGAAGAGTTAACAGATGCTCATTTCGCAAGTCTCTTAGCTGATATCCCAGCTACTGAAATAATATGTACATTTGAACCATGTTTTTCAGGAGGATTTTTAGATGATGTAGTAGTTCCTCCAGGCCCAGTTGTTGCATCTTCTGCATGTCGCCATGATGAATATTCATGGGCAATGCAAAATCTCTTGTATGATGAATATGTGTTTTATTGGACGGCTGCAGTAAAAGGTGAGGATGCTTTTGGAGAACCTGTTGATGCTGATTATAATCAAGATGGAATGGTAACAATGGATGAAGCATTTATTTTTGCAGAAGCTAATGACGCTCAGGATGAGGAACCACAATATGGAGAGTATCCAGAAGGAACTGGAGAAATATTTTCTCTTTGGCCTGGTAGCCAAGCACCGGAGACACCAACTAAACCGGATGGGCCAGAAGAATGCACTCAGTATGAATATGTTACATTCACTTCTACTGTAATAGAGCCTGAAGGAGAAGATGTCTATTATATGTTTGACTGGGGTGATGGAACTCATAGTGAATGGGTAGGTCCTTATGCTTCGGGTCAAACTGGAGAAGCATCTCATAATTGGTCTGAGCTTGGAGATTACGAAGTAAAAGCAGTTGCAAAAGATATAAATGGTGTACAGAGTAATTGGTCTGAATCTTCAACAATTTCAATTGTTGAAAATCAAATTCCAGAAAAACCAACAATGACTGGACCAAAAATTGCTACAACTGGAAAAGAACTAGAGTTTAAAATTGCAGCAGTTGATCCTGATGATCATGATTTGTTTTACTATATTTTATGGGGTGACGGTACATATGTAAATTGGGAAGGCCCATATCCTTCAGGTGAAGAGATAACATTTACCCATACATATTCAGAGGGAGGATCTCAAACAATAATTTCAATGGCTAAAGATGTTATGAGTGGAAAAAGTAGTCAATGTACGCATAAGATATATATAATTAAAAATAGAGTTGTTACAAGACAGGTTAATCTTAGAATTCTAGATTTTTTTATGAATAGTTTTTTAAACTTGTTTATAAAAAATAGGGCAATAGCATAGTAATAATTACCCCTATTCTTTTTTTCCTTTGAAAAATTAGTTTTACAAATATATTATTCTTAGAAATATTTAAAAGAATAGAAATAATATGAATATATAATTGGGAGGTAAAATATGAAAAAATACTTTGTATTATGTGTAATACTTCTGTTTATTGTTTTAGCTTTTACTCCTTATATCAAAGCTGTAGATTTATCAAATCGGGATTTAATTGACATTAACAGTAATAAAGTTACATCCATTTCTGAAGAAACTGATATGGGCTTGGATATTGCAGTCTTAGATATTGTGCCCTATATTTGGAAAGAGGAAAAAGGACTACTTGGTGAGTTACGTTTATCACTTGAAATAAAGAACGTAGGAGATACACCTACCTCTGGTTGGGTAAAGTATAATGGAAATGCGTCTTATTGGATTAATAATGGTACTTATGGTAGTGCTTGGGGTGGATTATTAGGTGTATTAGACCCAGGTGAGACATGGATTCCGAAATCGGGTGCTGGTTTACTTTTTGTAAATATAATTCCCAGAATTTTTTACATAGAATATGAAGTAACCCCAATAGATTCAAATCCAGATAATAACTATATTAAACAAGTCTATCTAGTTCGAGGAGGAGAAATATTTTCTTTTTGTATACATATACCACTACTTGAATAATTTTTAACTTTTTACCCAATAGATCTTAATTTTATCCTTTTTGACATTTTCACACGATGGATATAAATATCATAAAAAACAGAAAATTAAATGATAAGAAATATTTATCAAATCAAAAAAAGGTTGGTGAAAGGGATGAATGTAAAAAACAAGAATATATTAATTTTAAACCATCGTTTCTTTATTGGTTCTCTTATCGGAATCTCTTTTTTGTTACTTGTAGCTAGCATTATGCTTTATTAACCTCTTCTTTATCTTTTTTTATTTAAATTTATCGAGATTAATTCAGGATAAAAGCAATTTTATAGGAGAGAACGTTCGGTTTTTTCCGAACATTTTACTATAATATTTAAATCTTAGTGATTATACTTTATTTCAGTTTAGAGTAGAAAAAGAAAAGATAATGATTATTTTCATTTCTTTTTCTACCTCCCTTATTTATTACAACTGCTATACTTTTTTAATGAGTTATTAGAAATTTACATAGATTATATTATCATTTTCTCTCTATCTGAACTTGAAAATGTCGTTAGCAATTACTAATAAAAAAAGAAAATAATCTTATTTTTGTAATGGTTTCATTCTGGTAGGTTTGATTATTTCTAATGGTTCGTGAAGCGTTCCAATAGGAATAATTCTCCCTCCCCTTTTTGCAAGAACAAAATTTTCTTTTGTTATGCGAAACTTTCCACCGCGATAATCAAATAATCTCTCTAATTCAGCAGTTACTATATTACCTTTGAAGTATTGTTTTCCGTTATCAGAACGTTTAAAAATTCTACCTTGTGGATCAATTGAATATTCATCTGCAATATAATATTGCTCAATCCAGGGATTTCTTGGTTTTAATGCTCCAGCTGAAAACTCTCCAACAAGTTTATGATTATACATTTTTCTAAATTGTAACAACTTTTCATCAGTTGTTTTTCTTGCAAGAAGAATATGGATATATGCATTATCTGGAAGTCTTACAGCACGACCAATACTTTGTATATGATATGCTTCAGTAATTGCAGTTGAAACAATAATCAGACATTTTATATTTCGTTTATCATAACCCTCAGTTAACATACCAACAGAAAGAAGAGCAGAAATCCTATCATGTTGAAAATCATCAAGTGCTTTTTCATCAACGTTTCCACTATGATAAACAGGTAAATCTGTTATTTTTGAAATAGTATTTGCCTGTTCGATTCTCTTACAAATAACTAGTGTTGGCTTATCCTTATTTTTAATTAATAACTCAACTGCTTTAGGAATTCTATCCTCCGCACTGTAAACAAGACTTCTTCGTTTAAAAATCATTGAATCAAGTTTTTTTCTAATATCCCATTTATCTCCATCATTTACACTTCTCATTCTTCCTAAATATCTTCTAATAGCCTCAGAATATTCATCGTATAACATTCGTTCATCTAGTGATAAATCAATTGCATGAAAGTAAACTATAAAATCACAAATCTGAGCGTCCCCTAAGGGAACATTGATGATAACATCACCACAATAATCTAGACTGGATCTATTAGGAGTAGCAGACAAACCTAAAATATTTTCATAAGAAATATTATCATACAATCTTTTAAAAACAGGACTTGTACTTCTATGACACTCATCAACAATTAAAATATCACATTTTAAACCATAAGATCTTTCCTTTGAGAGTATATGAAAAGTTTCAACCATTATATTATTTAAACCGTATTTCTTTAGTTCCTCTTCCCACTGGTTCTTCAGCTTTCTGGTTGGAACGGCAACTATTACTATTCTATAATCTCTATCTTTTAGCAGAAGAATAGATGCATAGGTTTTACCTGTACCTGCAAATGCCTTGATAACACCCTTTTCTCTATAGATTCGTATTAGACGATTTTGCCATTCATAAGGTTTTAACTTCATAATTCATCATTTCTATTTAATTTGTCTCTGCGTATAATAAGAATTTCTTAAAATAGATTCCTATTCATACCTAATTATAAATTTTTTAAAACCTGTACAAAATCCATTTATATGTTTGTACCTGTAAAATTTTTATTTTAATTCCATTTAGACAACTAGTTTAATCTGATTTTTTCCTAGATCTGATATGTAATTCATTGACTTCTCTATCTGAAATAACTCCTTTATTTACTAATTTCATCATAAGAAAATTATTATGATTTAAAAGATAGTCAATCTTTGCATTTATATTTGAAATCTTTTCTGATTGTTGGGCTAATTCTTTTTCTCGACTTGTTATATATTTCATTATCTTTTCAATTTCTTTTATCTTACTTATCATTGTTAGCTCTATGTCATTTGAGACTTTCTTTGAAATATTTGTAATTTCTTTTTCAAGAAGATCTTGATTATCTTTTTTAATTTGTTTTAACATGCTTTCCTTAAAATTATCTAAATCTTGCAGCTTCTTTACTAGGTCCTTAAATCCTCCCACTCTATGTTCCAGTAGCTCAAGCTTTGATTTTTCCATAGAAATTATTTGATTTATTTGCTTACATTTATCATTCAATTCTGCAATTTTTAATTTAATATATCCTTCTTTCATGTCACACCATCTAGAATTTTTAATAAATTAAAATAGTATCTATTTTAAAAAGATAACCAAACTTTTCACCAATAAAATTAATAAAAAAAGAAAAAAGAGGAGGATGGGATGAATCTGAAATAATAATTATGTGGCAGAAATGCCAGCGCTAGACGCGCGGGCATGTCCCCCGTATTTTACGTCAGTCTAATTCTAGTAATATTGTTTTTACTTTATATATGTAAATATAGGGTTATTGAAACTATTAATAGGCTTTGTCTCAAATCTCGATTGATACTTTCAATTATCCCTCCTATATTCAAATAAAATAAGATAATCATTTAATTATTGGAAAATAATGCAAATCAGTTCATATAATGGTTATAACAATGTTAATTTTTGCCAAAATATTTTAGATAAAATTCCTGATGAACCAAAGATTCCTATTCAAAATTATTTATTAGATTTAATTTGTGAAGAAGACGGTAAAGAAAAATCAATATATCTTAATGATGCATCTCATTTTATTAAAGAAATTTGGGATGAAATTATTAAAAATAATTGGAGGGAACTAAACGTTAGAAAATTTATACCAGATAAGTTAAACATAACTGCCTCTGTATTTTATGACTATAAGAATGGTAAAAAAAATATTTCAATTTCAACTCTGTATGATTTAATAAAAATCTGGCAGAAGTTTTGTAATAAAAATGAGAAAGAAACAATAGAAAAATGGAATGATATATTTAATAGAGAGTTATTTTTGTCTACTCATTCTAAATATCAAAAGACATCATTACCAAGATATATCAATCCAAAACTATCATATCTTCTTGGTTGGATATGCGGAGATGGTAATTTTCACAGAGGAAATAATTATTGTTTAAAAATTAGTGAGAAATCAAAGAGTCAATTGGAAATGATTCTTAAACCTTTATTTATTGAAATTTTCGAAGTAAAACCACAAATTTTTAGGAGATGTAATAACGGGTACGCTATTCAAATTGGATCAAAATCAATTTTTAGATTTTTTAAAAATGTTATAAAGATTAGAGTTGGCAATATTCCTTCAATAATTTATAATTTTGACTTGATAAATAAAAAACATTTCTTGATAGGATTATTTGATGCTGAAGGTTATGTCAATCCAAAATATTTAGATTCAGTTATAACAATTTCTCAGAATAATAAGTTATTTCTGGAAAGAGTTAAATATCTCTTTAATGAAAGTAATATCAATTTTATTGGTCCATATAAACATGAGACAAATCTTGGGTGTTGGTATACTATAAAAATCCGTAAAAAAAGAGAGATTTTGAAATTTATTGATAATATTAATTCTTATCATATTGATAAATTAATTAGATTAGAAAAATTGAGGTGTGTAATTGAAAAGAACTGGAATTGCTAATCTGCCATTGCATGGTGGTAGAGCCCCAAAATGGTTATTTAAGAGAATGGTTAAACTCTCTAGAGGAATCGCTGATGTAATTATACACGAATATGGTAGAGATGAATTTTTACGAAGACTCTCAGATCCTCTTTGGTTTCAAGCCTTTTCATGTGTTTTAGGATTTGATTACCACTCAAGTGGAACAACTACTGTTACCTGTGGAGCTCTTAAAGAGGCAATAAATCCCACAGAGTTTGGTATTGCAATTGCTGGAGGTAAAGGAAAAATCTCAAGAAACACACCAAATGAGATTGAAGAAATCGGTGAAATTTATAACTTTTCAACAAATAAGATTAAAGATTTAAAATACTCAAGCAGAATGGCTGCAAAAGTAGACAATACAGCAATTCAAGATGGACATATCCTTTATCATCATAACTTATTCATATCTGAAGATGGCCTCTGGGGAGTTATTCAACAGGGATTGAGCTCAGAAACAAATTATGCACGTAGGTATCATTGGCTCTCAGAAAAAATTGATAGTTACATTTGTGAACCTCATGATGGAATAGTAGGTGAAAAATCTCAGACAAAAGTACTAAATATGGTATCGAAAAAAAGTAATAATTGTCAAAAAACATGTGTTGATTTGGTGTGCGACTATCCTCGTCATGTAATAAATGATTGGATGCAATTGACTAAAATTAAAAGTCAAAGTACATTAGATGATTGGTTAAGTTCTGATAGAAAAATAAATATTGTTGAATGTTTGGATATGCCAAGAAGTATTAATTGGAATAAAATGAAAGAGATCTATGATTTCCAGCCAAAAAACTATGAAGAGTTACTTGGGATGAAGGGGGTTGGCCCAAGGACTGTGAGAGCTCTTGCATTAATCTCTGATTTAATTTATGGTGAGAGACCATCATGGCATGATCCTGTTAAATATAGTTTTACAGTTGGCGGAAAAGATGGTGTTCCATTCCCAGTTGATAGAAAAGCAATGGATGAATCAACCGAAATAATCATATCTGGAATTAATCAAGCCAAAATTGATAGTAAGGAAAAATTTGAAGCTTTAAGGAGATTACATAATTATTTTAACAATTACCATAATTAAATGAGCCTATTATGAAATACATCTATTACTGAAGGAATTTTAATAATAGTTACTATACTAGTATCTAAGAATTGATTTGATTTTATACACTGAAAACTCTTTTTTAGCCACTTGAGTAAAAACAACGAGCTACATTTATATGCAATTTACATTTGAAATTTACAATAAATAGATAGAAGATGCTTCTAGAACGAATAGGTTTTTTAGAGCTTTCTCTAACCCAATTCATTTTGAACAAAATAGCTGATGAAGATAATTTGATCTACTATTAGTCTTTTAAAGGACCCTGTCTCATCTCATCCATTGCATCCTCGATGAGAACTTGTTCCATAATGAACTTAATGGTAGACTTGGGTATGCCATCTCTGAAATATTTCTTCCGATCAGGATCATCCTTGAATTCAAGGTTTATCTGAATCCACAGGTTATAAAGAAGGATAGCTTGAATATACAAAAACAACCTTGTTGAATCATAAAGAGAATGTGTTTTTGCTTCGAAATCACCAATATCTCTGTAGCCTACTTCTATACCCCATCGTTTTTTATAAGAAAGAGCGATTTGCAAAACAAATTGTTCCAAAGTCTTGTTTTCTTCTGGATGAAGATCCGTGAAAAATGTAAGATAACCTTTCTTTTTCACCAATGGATATTTTATCCCTTGTTTTTTCAACCAATCTACATTGATAATAACAAGATTTGCGGTGACATTATGTTTCTTATTTCCTTTGATGTAATCAAACTTTACATGATAATTCCTGTCGTTTTCCTCACAACCTTTCACAATAGTTTTTACTTTTTTATCTTGATCTGCCCGTACAACAAAATGTTTCTCTACCTGTTTGAACATCTGTATATCATCAACACTATCAAAACCTCCATCAGCAACAATCAACGATATCTTAGAATTTGTTTTAGATTCCGCCTTTTCTATGAGACCTTTAGCAATAGTGGTTCTGTTCTGCAATGGTAAAACACGGTCAAACCCTAGAACATATGTTGGTTCATCTTTCATCTTTATGTTCTGAAGGGTCATATATTCATGAGCATAACAAGCACCATCTTTAGGTTGCCTTCCAATAACAGTTCTGATATCAGAACACGCTCTTTTCCTTTTCTCACCAATTGGTATCTTTGAATACCTATACACACTATGAGAATCAAGTGCAACCACAAGACTTGGTTTCAATTCCTCTCTTTCTACAGCAACCTGGATTATATGATCATTAGCCTTACATCCCTCATTAAACAAATCAACTGAGCTCACAGGATTCACTCTGTCCATTGCTGTCTGTCCTGTTTGATATTTATATCCTCTGGTTTTCATGCCTTTGGAAACAGATTCTACATATGTGTTACGTATACCTGCTGTAGCAAACAACTGAACAGACTCCTTAATTGAATACAATGGGTCATCAGGCATACAGAAATTAAAAAAACTGATGACAACATCACAATACATGCCTTTTAAACTCTTACTAATCTTTTTACCAATGTCTTGCAGAGACATTCTTACATCCCATCCTATAGGGTAAAATCATGTTTCTTCTATAAAAAATGTGTGTAGCTGGGTTGCTCATTAGCAAAATATACCATTCTTAGAGACTATATACCAGTAGTTCGGAATGTAGATAATTTTTTTCCAAATTTATTACACTAAATCCAATAAATGTATGAAAAACAATCAATAATTTATCACTTTGAATGGATGGAGGAACTAATTTTAACCGTAATTATTCCTTTAAAAATTGGA
>DAOVGR010000058.1 GCA_030672305.1 Thermoplasmatales archaeon
TTTGTTGTTGTAACATTTAAATATCCTATATAAGATGTGATTAATAGGGGAGGTAAAAAATATGAGAAATAAAAAAATTGGAATTATAATTTGTATGATGCTATTAATTACAAGTTTATCTGTATCTGCATCAATTGAAGAAGAATTAACTCAGAGAGATTATTTAAGAGATGAAATTGAAGAAATTTTATTAATAATAGATCCATGTATCGTACCTGATAATGGAGATGGTACTGCTGATCTTCCTGCTGATTGTCCTTATGAATCGTCTGAAGACCCATTCTATATAATTAATGGCTTACCACCTGATACTACTATCGAGTTAGACCCGATATTTGATGATTTTTATAATATTGTAAGGACTCCAGGTGGACCATTAGGTGGTGAAATCCTTGAATTTGATGCTACCCTTGGATTAGTAGTAACTGGTACTGGTGATTTAACTGGATTCAATCGAATTCTTTCAGTACCTGTCTCATTTGAAATAAACACTGCACCACGAACTCCAGGTGATCCGGTTCAAAGCTTTATAAGTGAAATATTTCAATTAGAAGGAGAGTTATTTGGCGATCCAGATTTTTGTATGTTTCGAATAAAGGCAGGCGAAGTTTATGGTCTACCTAGTCCTGGTCAGTTCATCTTGACTAAAATGCTTAGTGGAAATTTTAATATCGACAGTTTTTTTGATATAACATATCAAATTGAATTTGAGGGTTGTCCAGGTTCACCTTTAGATGATTATTTAGGGACAACAGTTAATACAACTCGTTTGCAACAGGGTATTGAGTTTTTAAATGATCCGCCAAATGCACCAACTATTGATGGTCCAATAAATGGAGAAAATGGTAAGGCTTATCCTTATACATTCACTTCAATAGATCCTGATGGAGATGATGTATCATACTTTATAAGATGGGGTGATGGAGAAGAAACTGATTGGACGACTTTCCAGGCTTCTGGCCCACCTGGTTATATTGAAAGCCATTCATGGAATACTCAGGGAACTTATGTTATTCAAGCAAAAGCCAAAGACATATATGATGCTGAGAGCGACTGGGGTGAACTTGATGTTGAAATACCAAGAACCCGAGCATCATCTTATCTATGGTATGAATGGTTTTTGGAACGTTTCCCATTGCTGGAAAGACTGCTATTTTTGATATTGTAACATTTAAATATCCACAACTGGATGTAAAATATTGAGGGAGGAAAAAATCTGATCAAAAAAATCCTTGTAATAGGAATATTAATCCTGTTTCTGGGAACCTGTTATACTCCATCAGTTGCTATTGAAAACGTTAAGAACTCTTCTATACCTATCTCTTCTGGCAATACGCTTTATGTTGGAGGTTCTGGAGAAGGTAACTATACCAAGATTCAGGATGCTATAAATGATGCAAGTGATGGTGATACAGTGTTTGTGTATAAGGGGACGTACAAAGAGGCTGTCGATGTTGATAAATCAATCAATTTGATAGGGGAAGATAGGGATATAACTAATATTAAAAACTATTGTGAAGATTATTATGCTGTAGATATTTCTGCTGACTTTGTAAACATCAGTGGATTTACAATAATAACAAACTGTGGGTCTGAGCGTTATAACATAGGTCTTATATCAATTGGTTCTTGTAATAATAACGTTTCAAATAATATTTTAAAAGGCGATTATTGGGGAACTAATGGAATAGAACTCTCTGGTTCCAGTAACAATAACACTATAATAGGAAACATCATCTTTGATAACGGTTGGGGCATCTACCTTAGTTCATCTAGCAATAACATCATTAAGAATAACAATCTCTCGCATAACCTTTGTGATATAATACTCGAAGAGAATTGCATGAACAATACCATCACAGGAAATACTCTTTTAGACACCAATTGGTGTATTTCCATAGGTATCCAATCTTCTTCAAACAATATTATCATCGATAATACATTCTCAAACATCTGGGGTGGTGGATGTATTGAGTTATGTTCATCTAATAAGAATGTAGTTATGAATAATACCATGATTTCAGTACCTAGTGGTCATGGTATAGCAATCCGAAATTCTAAAGAAAATATCATAATTGGTAATACGATTAAGAACCTTGAATGGGTGAGTGGCATATATCTTGGGAGTGCCACTGATAATACAATAACATCTAACAACCTAATCTGTTGTAATACAACAGGTATACGTTCGTATAAGAAATATGCCAGTAATGATAACACCATTCATCATAACAATTTCTTTAACAACACACAGAATGCTTATGACGAATGTAATAACGAATGGGATAATGGATATCCATCTGGAGGTAACTACTGGGATGACTACACAGGGGAAGACAATGATGGTGATGGAATTGGTGATACACCGTATAATATCTCTGGTGGAGATAATCAAGACAAGTATCCTTTGATGGAGTCGTGGGGAGATAATTTATTTCCTATTCCTAAATTTAGCTGGACGCCATCACATCCAGACTCAGAGGAGCCAATCTTTTTCGAGGCTTCACAAAGCAATGATTATGATGGAAACATAATTTTTTATGAATGGGATTGGAACAATGATGGAGTATTTGATGAGAACCATACTAGTCCAACAGCTACACATACGTTTGAAGAAGTGGGATATTATCCTGTTACCTTGAGGGTTACGGATAATGATAATTTAACGGACAGTAAAACTAAAACAGTTAGAGTTGGGAATCAACCACCAGAAACTCCATTAATTGAAGGTCCTAGGAGGTTTAAGGAGGGAGAAGGAGGAGTATATCCATACACAATCAATTCAACAGATCCTGAAGGAGATGATGTTTGTTATTTAATTAATTGGAGTGATGGAACTCAAGAATGGACTGGTTTTTATGAATCTGGTGAAGAATTCACGATTAATGTAACCATTCCTCCTTTAGACAAAGGAACTTATGTTATATTTAAAGTAAAAGCCAAGGACATCTATGATGCTGAAAGCGACTGGGGCTATTTAGAGATTGAAATACCAAGAACCAGAGCAACATCATATCTATGGTTCTTAGAACGTTTCCCAATGCTGGAAAGACTACTGAACATAATTTTTTGAAAATTAATATTATATAAATTTTGGGTTCGAGGCCGCCTCATGATTTTTACAATTTTTTAATGTTTTAACAGGAGAAAAAAGGTCTCCTGCACGCCGCCTACCGGCTTTCAAAAAATAGTTACATATTTAAGGCATCAATTTATTATGGTATTGTATTTATTATGATGTATAAAGACGATGAAAGATTAAAAAAAACAAAAAACAATCTAATTGATGATACGACAATTTTAAAAATAAATAAGGATTTTATTTTAAAGTATTTAGAAGAACTTACGGGCAAAGGTATTTCAGTAGGTAGGGTACAAAAATATTGTTACTATCTTACAAGGATTGCAAATATATTGAAGAAAGATTTCAATAAAGCTAACAAAGATGATATAATCAAAGTTTTAAATGAAATTGAAAGGCTAAAAGTACGATCTGGTGCAAGGTCTGGTAAACCTTTAAGCGATTGGGCTAAACATGATTACAGGTTAGTAATTAAAACATTTTACAAATGGTTACGTGAAAAAGAAGGTTATCAATATGGTCTACGGGAATATCCAACTGAAGTAAACTGGTTTCCTATCAGCTTCCCTAGAAGCAAAAGAAGAAAACCTAGGAATCTTCTCAAGAATGAAGATATTAAAGCATTAGTAAATGCTGCAACTAATTCACGGAATAAACTTTTTGTAAGATTAATCTATGAAACTGGTGCAAGAATAGGTGAGCTTTTAAGTTTGACATTGGATGGTATCGAATGGGATGAACATGGCGCAACAGTTCAAATATATGGAAAAACCGGTGAAAGAAAAATAAGAATAATGGATAGTGTACCATTACTTTCAGCATGGATGCGTGAACACCCTAAGAAGGAAAATAAGAATTCATCATTGTTTTGTGGTTTTAATAGCAGTACTCCAGGATATGATTATTTTAGAATAATGCTTCATAGATTAGGAACGAAAGCTGGAATTAAAAAACCAATGAATCCACATCATTTCAGACATTCCAGGGCAACAGAGCTTTCTAAATATCTAACTGAAGCACAGCTATGCCAGTATATGGGCTGGGTGCCAGGTAGTTCACAAACTGGTACTTATGTGCATTTAAGTGGACGTGATCTGGATAGTGCAATACTCAAAATGAATGGTATCAAAATTAAAAAGGAGTCTGTAGAAGAAAAAAAGGTACCAATAAAATGCCCAAGATGTAATATTGTTAATGATAGTTTTGCTAATTTTTGTATTGACTGTGGTCTTGCACTTGATGAAAAGACTGTATTGAATTATGACAAACAGAAGCAAGACATTACTACAAATTTAATTAAAATGATTCAGGATAAAGAACAGGCACTTAAAACACTTGAGGCGCTTACCAAGTTGTTACAATCTTAAATATTAAAAAATATTGGGGAAGGACTAAAGGTCCAGGGTTAAAATCTAAAAGGATTGAAAAATAGTGTTAAGGATTTGATTTAGATTTGTTTTTGTATCTAATCTAGTAATAATTATTAGAAGTTAAAGATATGATCTTATTTTCAAAGATTGAGAGATATCGTTTCCGTAATAATCTTGTAATGTTATATTTAAAACATGTACTGTGGAATGTTCATATGTTTGACAAGCAGAATAACAATAACAATAAATCTCGTCCATGGTTTCACCTGGAAACAAAGCTTTATCTGTTCCTGTTTCTAAAAAGGCGGTTGATTCAATTTCATCATCGATTATGCATTTAATTTGATAGGGGTATACTGGTAGATCTCCAGAATTTTCAATTGTAATATAAAAACTCTCTAAAATATCGTAATCACCCCAATATTGATATCTCGTCCATACAAACGATGTTAAATTTATGAGTATTATTTCTGAACCTTGAAATGAAAAATCCTTTTGAAAAACGAGTTTTGAAGAGGAAGATTCTTCAACAATTAAAGAGTACACTCCAGGAAATGGAGTTTCATATAAGTCATTAACTAAATTGATATTTACAGTGTGTATTTCTTTACCGATTCCATAACGTATACCAGTGATTTTATTATCGGGGTTTTGTACTTTCAAATCTACAGGTTTTCGTATATTACAATTTATTGATATTCCTGCAAATCCATAGTTATCAGTTATTTCCCAGGATGTAAATTTAAAAATCGGTGGTTCTTCAGCAACTATTGTTAATGAGTCTTTATAAAAAATGCCTTGATCATTTGGTACAATTAAAACAACTTCATAAATTCCAGGTTTTGTAAATGTATTAGTTGTCTTTTCATCCATAGAAGTATTTCCATCATCAAAATACCAATAAAATGAATCACTTATTTTTTCCCTACCTATTAAGTCGATATCGAAACTTATTGATAATGGAACAGTTCCCTTTGAGACATCTGAGTCAATCTGGATCATAGAATATTTGTTTGATAAGATTTTAAAATCTTCTTTTTCTGATTCAATGGTCAAAACTGATTCTTTTAAATTATTCTCGATTAATCCAGCATACTGATGAAATTCATATTGAAAATTCGTAATTCCTGATAAAAAAACAACAATATTTTCAAATCTAATAACGAGTAAGTATAAATCTATATAACTACCAAATAGTAATTTTGTTTTTTTTCCTATATATGATTCTTCACCATATTTTTCTCCATCGATTTCAGGGAAGTCGTAACTATAATTCTGTTTAATAGAATTATATGCCTGATGTCCTTGTTCTTTGTTTTTAAATCTTAAAAGAACCTCGTACATTAAATTTGATGTACCGGAAAAATTAGCACTATATAACTCTAATATTTCAATATTTTTTTTGTCTAATATCGATAGATTGATATTATTGGTTTTGTAAACTTCTTCAGTTTTTTGAAATCTGTTATCTACCTCTTCAAAATCAATAGCAATTTTAAATAATGGTTTATTTATAATTCTAATATTTGATTGTTTTTGTTCATTACATCCACTGAAACAAACTGATAATAGTAAAAATGATATTACTATTCCTATTTTTTTCTTATTCAATTTTTCCTCCCAAAATTATATCGATTTATCTGTTATAATATTTTTGATGGCATACTCCATCATTTACCTGTGAGTATTGTCAGTTCGCCTAAGAAAAAAATTCTCTATGAATTATCATTTGAACCTATGCATGGATATAAAATAGCGAAATTGACTAATCTTCCAATGGGTTCTATTTATGATCATCTTGCTGAATTGGTTGAAGGTGGTTTTGTAGAATATAAAGAAAAAGAAGGGAAGAAAATATATCAGTTGACGGACAAAGGAAAACTATTACTAAAAGCATTGGAATAGAAAATGTATTGATGGTTCTGATCTATTTTATCCTTTAGTTACAAACTTCTTATATACTCTCTTTGCCTTTTTTTTTATTAATCTATCCAACTCCTTATCGGGTATGATTATACTTCTTAAAACAAGGCCAAGGATGTATACATCTGCTTTTTGTAAAAAAGAAATATCCTTATCGATATTTTTTATCTTATTCTTAATAGATTCCAATATCTCCTTTGAATGATATCTCCTTTTGTTTTCACTTATCAGTTTGAATTCTTTATTGATATGTAAAAAATATTTATTAATTTCCTCTTGATTCTTGTTTAACTTAATTACTTCTTTGTAGCATTTTATCAGAGTACTTCTTTGACGATCATACCAATCAAGTATTGCCTCTCTATAAATTTCCTGTTGAATATTTTTAATGTCTTCAATCAATCCATTTTTTAAGAAATTAATTTTTTTCTGGTTTAAGTTTTTATGCTGATGAATTAAGGAATAAATCTCAAATCTTAATTGCCCTAGTATATATGAAAGTGGTTGAGGTTCTCCAAAGTTTGTATAAGTAACGATTCTCGGTATTTCACCAGTATTTTTTGAAAAATTCTTGACAGCCTCACTAATTGCATTTCCTAGTTCTTTGTATTCAAGGATTATATCTTCTAATGGTAAAATATAGTTATTGTTTTTATCTTTAATTTTAAATCCATAGTAATGCAGGTATTCATAACTATTAAGAGGGAGGCTAAAAAACGCAGAAAAGTCGCCGTTTTTAATAAAAAATGCAGGAGCCTCTTTATCAGTTGCAGTAAGATGAGTGCGCTTATATCTGCCATATTTAGTTTTTTCGAGGGTTCCATCCGCGACAAGACGTTTAATCTTCTCATTAATAGTGGAGCTCTTTTCTTTAGGATTTATTTTTTTAACATGTCTCAAGATGTCTGCTGCAGTCAAATCTGTTAGTCCGTTACTGCCCCACCAAGCTGAGAGAATTGGCAGAGTGTATGATATGTCCTTTTGATAATCTTGGATAAGAGCTTCTGGATATCTTCCTTGTAATCGATATTTGCTTAAATGTTTTATTTTTTTATTTAGTTCAGATCCTTCCATATTAATCTGGATATCGAAAAGTCATTATATAAATAGTTTGTGTAATGTGGAAATTGTTCCATTTTTGAGTGATTATGTGATTATTAAAGTTATTCTAGTTAATAATGGATTGTTCAATAAATCAAGATTGCTTTAAGTATTTGTCAAAATTCATCAAAGAAGATTGCAACAGCTGCACGAAAAATTGTAAAATCCCGTCTATAGATGTTTTTGTTTGTATTTTTAATAAATTAGCTGAAAAAAATAAAGAAAAAATCATACTTTCGGAGGTTGAAAAAGTTGAAAAATAATGATCAATTATTTAAATATTTTACATTAAATTTAAATTCTTGTATGATTAAGTTTTTGCTGTTTAATGAACATCCATTTGGGAGATTGGAATGTTTGTCTTAGCTGACTCATTCCAATCTCAACTACCAAACCTCAAGGGGATCCTATCAGTTAGAAAAAATAACAATTTAAAAGATTTTCTAAATTGCTCAGAAGCAGAAATTGAATTATTCACGAAAAAAAACGGTTTAACAACAGGTGCTGAAGCCGTTATTTTTATTTTAAAAGAAATCGCCTCTTTTCGAAAGGAGGATTGACCTTGGTTCATTTAGAGGTTGTGATAGTATGATTTTCTCCTTAAGAGATACAAATGGAGAGAGATTTTTATGTTTGTTGTGCAAGGCAGATAATATATACTTCACTAAATCCCTTTTTTCTTATTTTGTTGGTTACATTTTTTTTGTAACTTTTAGTAGTATGGGGGCGTGAGAATAATTCAATCTAATTCACAGACAAAAAGAATATTAGATTTCCTTCGTAAAAATGTTCCTCATTCCTATAATGCAAAGACAATTCATAGATGTCTAAAAATACCGATAAATTCTGTGAAAGTTTGTCTTCATCGTCTTGAGAAAAAGAGAAAGATATTTCGAGATAGCAAAGGATTTTATGCAGCATATACTGACATTTCTCTTTTAGATCAATTGGAAAATCCACCAACCACATTACATGGAATAATGCTTGAATGCAAAACAATAATGCAGTTACAAAAACATATAGATGGTATCCCATCCTGTAAAGAATATACTGAAGATGCAATTAAACTATTAAATGCATTAGATTTCACTGGCTCTACAAACTATAGATATAACAGAGTTGTATGGTTTGAAGGAAGAAGAATTACAATTACAATTCATTTAAAAGGTAAAATTGATATTCATATAACTAGTACAAACAATCCAATAATATATCCTGATTTTTTAAGGATTTTATCATATCTTGAAGGTTTTTTGGAAAAATTAGCACCTTTGCAGAATAGAAAGGTTGTACAATTATTGCAGGTAGGAGTAGCAAAAGACTATAGACAGTTGCGGTTGGATGGCATAAAATCTGTTACATTACATAGTTTTACCAATGTTTGGTCCAGGATTTATTATAAGGATGAAAAGACAGGAACAAGATTTGAACATCATATAACAGCAAAAATGAACTTGGATGATGCTTTAAAGTCTCTGTCGATTTTGACCAATCCAATAAACTTACGATATGAATCTAAACCTAATGATCCAGAGGACCCTGCTTATGGTTAAATATATTTGAGGTGAGGATTAATAGAATATAAATTGATACCTGGAAAAACTTCAAGAGGTTACCGTTTAGTTATATATTTCAAGGATGGAGAACTCCTGAAACCATTGTCATCATGCATAAAACATTTTTTTAAAGATATTCAAAATAAAATACAAAATGATAAAGGTCAATCTTTTAATAATATTCACGACCCTCAAATTATTGAAGAGCAGTTTAAAAAAGATATTGAAAATAAACGATTAAAAGATTTATTTGGAGATTGATTGAATGAAAACTCTTGGAGCTAAAGTCCCAGATTCGCTGTATGAAAAATACAGTGGTATGGATGTACCGATTTCTGTGGCTGTCCGTGAAGCATTGGTATTTTATTTAAAGCATGGTAAAAAGCCCTTGGTTAACCAAGTTAACCCTTCCTTAGAGGAAAAGTTAGTTGGGGATAGGGATGAAACCATTGAGGCGAAGATAGACCGCTTATTTCGTCTTTAATGTAAGATTTAGTAAATATTGAAGAATTTTCTATTACAGGCTTTTTTGTTGAAATGAAATCAGATATATTTAGTGATGTGGTATAGATAATAATATAATGGAGCTTGGATTAGATAAGAGATTTAGTTTGGTGAATGAAATGGATGAAAAAAGATATGGTCATACAAGGTTACAGAAAAAAATTATTGAATATGGGATAAAAGGAAAGTTGACCGCAGGCAAGATTCTTGAATTTTATGGTTCTGAAAATGTAAGAAGTGCAACGGATGAAATAAATAAACTTATATTTTTGGGTTTGGTAAAAATAGATAAAGAAACAAGTGATGAAAAAGGAACTATTTTTGAAAACACTCGTTTGTTATGGAATTATAATGATGATGAAGAACTACCTTATGATCCAGGTGAAGCGCTACATGATCCTATAACAGACAGTTGGCAAGAAATTTGGCGAGAATCAAAGGCCCAGTTTTTTCATTGTCATTATAATAATATGTGTCAAAGATGTGGAAAAAAGAATCAGCATGATAGGAAGTATATCGGTATGGACTGTATTGATTCAGATGAAGATGGCGAAAAAATCTGGATTTCATTTCCAAAGGATACAATAGTAATATGTAGAGAATGTTATATTGATCTTATTAAATGGGTAAATATTCCTATTATGGATTATATACCATAATAAGAATAGATCAGAATATGGTATATGAGAAGTGAGGTAAAGGGAAAAACAAATACTCCCTGCAATCAGGACACATTGCTCCCTTGAAACCCTCCCTGTTTCTCTCAGAATAACATCGAGGGCATTTCTTCCTTAGATACGGATTCAGCTTCTTTCTCAACCTGTTGATTTCCTTCTCCTGTTCTATCAGGATTGACATTATGATTTGTTGGAATGGGATTCCTTCGGGGTCTGGATGCGGGTGTTCCCTAGCATGTTTAATCAAATTATCATACTCTTGTCGTAGGTCTTCAGGGAGTTTCTGCTTGAATTTCTTCCATTGACAGTTGAATCCTTCAATGACCAATTGGGATGGTGTTGTTGCTTTAGTCATGCAGGAACATTTGATTTTCGTAGTTTATATGTTTTAAACTGGATAGTTGAAACTATTCTAAAGCTCAGCTAGGTTCACCAAACGGCTCTTAAGCTTTCTCTCCTTAGAACCCGTTAAAGCTCATACAGATACAACTCCACACCAATAATCGTCTATAAAACCTTGTAACATTACAAAGTATTTCATTACTTTTTAATACAACCTTTGCATATACTCGCCTACAGTCGGGGAGGACTGTAGTTTGCAAACCTTAAAATATATTCCAAGGAGAAATATAGATTGTACTAGATGCAATCAGAGTCTCCCAATAACAGAATTTCCTCCTGAATATGTGCTTGGAAATAAACCAAGACCACTATGCAGGAAATGCAAGAAACAAAGACATAAGGCACTTGTGGAACGGTGGGACAAAGAACGAGCTATTCGTAAAGACCTACCCACTGAAAAAGAATGCAAGGGCTGTCATCGATTCAAACCTATTTCAGATTTCAACATCAGTTTGAACTACAAGGATGGCCTGCACAGCAACTGTAAATCTTGTGTGATTAAAAAGAGTCAGGAGCTGAAACAAAGGTGGAAGGAAGAAAGAAAACATGTAAAACCACCAGAAGAAAAACTTTGTACCCGATGCTACCGGACTTTTCCCATATCACATTTTTGCAGTAATATTAGCTCAAAGGATGGTTTTGACAACATATGCAAATCATGCTTGGGAAAGCAACAGGAGGACTATTCAACAAGATGGATTCAAGAGCGGAAAAAAGCACCTCCAAAGAAAGAAAAGACCTGTCCACGATGCAAACGAACCCTACCTGTATCCAAATTCTCATTCCATGAAGCAAAAAAGGACGGGCTAAATGATTACTGCATTGGATGTAATAAACGAATGCGAAAAGAATATTCAGAAAAATGGGAACAGCAAAGGATTAAGGAAATAAATCCTCCAAAGATAAAGGAATGTAACATTTGTCATTTGAGATTACCCTTGGATAAGTTCTATTCTAACCTTCGACATAAAGATGGTTATAGTGGCACCTGCATCAGATGTGAAGAAAAAAGGGTTCAAGAATATATTCAACAATGGGGGGTAGATGGAAAAATCACCCCAATTGAAAAGCAATGCCCTTCATGTGAACAGATGCTTCCTGCAGATCATTTCGTCAAAAATATAAGAAAGAAAGATGGACTGGATTATGTCTGCAAAGAATGCTCAAAGCTTATGCGTGAGCATTACACTCTCCTTTGGAGTAAGGAACGTAAGAGTCAAAACCAGATGGAGTTTAGCTTATTCCCTAAGCTTGAGAAGACATGTAGCATCTGTCATAAGACTAAGCTCTTAACTATGTTCTATACAAGGTCAAACTCAAAGGATGGTTATAACTCTTCATGTAAAGAATGTAACCTGAAAAGTCAGAAGCTATATATTGAAAAACAGAAAAAAAGCCCTAAAGTCATTCCAGAAAACAAGGTTTGTTCAGCTTGCAAGCAACTGCTTCCAGCATCAAAGTTTAATAATAGCAAGCATAGAAAAGATGGGCTTGATATTCATTGTAAAGAATGTCATAACAAAAAATATAACGAGTACAAAGCCAAGCCCGATGTTAATAAAAGAATGAAAGAATGGAATAAGACATATCATAAAAAACCAGAGGTTCGTGAGAAAGAACGCAAGAGAGCACGAAAATATTCCATGCGACCCGATGTAAAGGCAAAGAGAGTGAAATAGGAGGGCTTCGCCCCCTATGACCCCCTTTACGCCTTCGCTTCCTCGGCAAGCCCTTGCCTTTCAGGCTGCGGTCGTCCCGCATCTCCGCTCGGCGGTAAAACCAGGTAATACTTGTTGTCTATCATCAATAATTTTTATGTTATGATGTTCTTGTTGACGACGTAAATAATCCGTGGACTCTTCGAGATTTCTTAAACCAGTGGACTGATAATGTTCATAGCCACTCCAAAATGCTCCTTCGGGATATCGTTTATGGAAACCAGGATGACGTAAAAACATACGTTTCGAGGTCTCTGATTTCAAAATAATCTCAGTAGTTTCAACTGAATACCTTTTTGGGATGTTCACCTGGAAATGTACATGATTTCCAGCAAAACCAAACTCTCCAAATTCAAAACCCAGAGACTCTAACTCCTTGAACCGTTCTTTACAGGTCTCAATATGGGACTGTTTTCTAAAACATCTGTACCGCTTTTTGGTAATAAACAGCATAGTCACC